>NZ_CP121110.1:2667500-2970000 GCF_029625315.1 Flavobacterium ginsengisoli | reverse complement strand
AAAAAAACTTAGCATCTTAGAACCTCAGTATCTTAGAAGCTAAAAAAAGAAGCCATGGCAATTACAATTCAAGAAGCAATAAAAAAAAATATCCTAATCCTTGACGGAGCAATGGGAACAATGTTGCAACGCTATAATTTCTCTGAAGAAGATTTTAGAGGAGAGCGTTTCAAAGATTTTCCGCATCCGTTAAAAGGAAACAACGATTTACTATCCCTAACACAACCACAAGCGATTCGCGATGTACACGCCGCGTATTACGAAGCAGGCGCAGACATCGTGGAAACCAATACCTTCTCAGGAACGACAATCGGTATGGCCGATTATCACATGGAAGATTTGGTTTACGAGTTAAACTACGAATCGGCAAAAATCGCAAGACAAGTAGCCGATGAGTTTACTGCAAAAAATCCGGATAAACCACGTTTCGTAGCCGGTTCAATCGGACCTACAAACCGTACAGCAAGTATGTCACCAGACGTAAATGATCCGGGTTACAGAGCTGTAACATTTGACGATTTAAGAATTGCGTACAAACAACAAGCAGAAGCTTTAATGGACGGTGGCTGTGATTTACTTTTAGTAGAAACAATCTTTGATACATTAAATGCAAAAGCGAGCACTTTTTGCAATAGAAGAAGTAAAAGAAGAACGCAATATCGATATTCCAATAATGGTTTCAGGAACAATTACAGATGCTTCAGGAAGAACACTTTCAGGTCAAACAGTTGAAGCGTTTTTGATATCCGTTTCACATATTCCGTTGTTAAGTGTAGGATTCAATTGCGCCCTTGGAGCCGATTTGTTGAAACCGTATTTAAAAACATTAGCGCATAATACAAGTTTCAATGTTTCAGCACATCCAAATGCAGGATTGCCAAATGCTTTCGGACAATACGATGAAACGCCAGAACAAACTCAAGCTTTCATTAAAGAATATTTAGATGACAATTTGATTAATATTATTGGCGGTTGTTGCGGAACAACTCCAGATCATATTAGATTAATGGCGGAGGTTGCGAAGGATTATAAGCCAAGAGTGGCGCCGGTTTTATCGTAATGATTTGGTAAGTTTTAAAAATAATTTTTATAAAATTAAGTATGGAATTTCTGCTACATAGAGTTGTTCTAGATTCTTCATACGAAGAATTAATTCGAGCTTTTTCGGATTTTGAATTTTCTGAGGAATCTTACTATTGCGAAGGGAAAATAAAGCAACAAAGTTCCGGATATTGCAAATATGGCGAAGTGAAAATTATTGTAGAAAATAAGAGAAATTGGAACGGCGGTAAAATGTTTAGTTGGGAAGTTGCAGATGATGAAATACCAGTAGAATATTTAGATGTAATTGTTACAACGATAAAAACTATAGTTTACGATAGTAAAAAATCTTTCAAATTTAGAATTGTTGGAGGTTCTCATCATGTAGTTGATTCGCATAGGAGAAGTTTTGAAATGGCAACTTTTAGAGCAATTTCAAATTTAGTAGGTTTTGATAAAACAAAAGTTCAATAGGAACGAAAAATATAATATAAAATTGAAAAATTCGGTAAACATAAACGTCTTATGAAACCGAGTTCGCGTGAGGGATAGAAGTGAAAAGCCCACAGCCTGACGAAGGAAGTGCGAGGACTTGTAACGGATAGCCCGGTTCGCCACGGCGAAACACGCCCAAATTAATAAAAGATTACAGGTTTAAAAGCCTAAAAAATATAGAATAAAAAAAACTTAGAACCTTAGAATCTCAGGATCTTAGTAACTTAAAAAGAAATGACAGAAAAAAGAAGAGACCTTGTATTATCAGGATTAGAACCGTTGATTATTACGCCGGAAAGTGTTTTCGTGAATGTTGGTGAGCGTACGAATGTAACAGGTTCAAGAAAATTCCTAAGACTAATCAAGGAAGAGAAATATGACGAGGCGCTTGATATTGCAAGACAACAGGTAGAAGGTGGAGCACAAATCATCGATATTAATATGGATGAAGGAATGCTTGACGGAGTTACTGCAATGACTAAATTTTTGAATTTAATCGCTGCGGAACCAGACATTTCGAGAGTGCCGATTATGATCGACAGTTCGAAATGGGAAATCATTGAAGCAGGTCTAAAAGTAGTACAAGGAAAAAGCGTTGTAAACTCGATTTCGTTAAAAGAAGGAGAAGAAGCCTTTATTCACCACGCCAAATTAATCAAACGTTACGGAGCGGCGGCGATTGTTATGGCTTTCGACGAAGTAGGTCAGGCTGATAATTACGATCGTAGAGTAGAAATTTGTGCGCGTTCGTATGATATTTTGGTGAACAAAGTAGGATTCCCTCCGCAGGATATTATTTTCGATTTAAATATTTTCCCAGTTGCAACGGGAATGGAAGAACATAGATTGAACGCATTGGATTTCTTTAGAGGAACAAAATGGGTTCGTGAAAATTTGCCTCATGCGCACATCAGCGGTGGAGTAAGTAATGTTTCATTCTCTTTTAGAGGAAATGATACGGTTCGTGAAGCCATGCACTCGGTATTTTTATACCACGCAATTAAAAATGGAATGACGATGGGAATCGTTAATCCAGAAATGCTTACGATTTACGATGATATTCCGAAAGACTTATTAGAATACGTTGAAGATGTAATTCTGGACAGACGTGACGACGCTACAGAAAGATTGTTAGATTTTGCAGACAGCGTAAAAGGAGAAGCAAAAAGCGATGAAAAAACCGTTCAAGAATGGCGTTTTGGAACTGTTCAGGAGCGTATTACACATTCGTTAGTAAAAGGAATCGATGCTTTTATTGAAGAAGATGTTGAAGAAGCACGTTTAGGTCGCTACAAAACCAATTGAAGTTATTGAAATCAACTTAATGGCCGGAATGAATGTAGTTGGAGATTTGTTCGGAAGCGGAAAAATGTTCCTGCCTCAGGTGGTGAAATCGGCTCGTGTAATGAAAAAAGCGGTGGCTTATTTATTGCCGTTTATCGAAGCGAGCAAACAAGTGGGAGACAAACAAGGAAACGGAAAAATCTTGATGGCAACCGTAAAAGGTGACGTTCACGATATTGGAAAAAACATCGTTTCGGTAGTTTTGGCTTGTAACAATTATGAGATTGTAGATCTTGGTGTTATGGTGCCTCCGGAAAAAATCATTGCAGCGGCAATAGAACATGAAGTAGATATCATCGGATTAAGCGGATTGATCACGCCTTCGCTTGACGAAATGGTTTATTTAGCCAAAGAATTAGATAAACAAGATATTAAAATCCCGATTATGATTGGTGGAGCAACCACTTCACGCGCGCATACTGCCGTGAAAATTGCACCTCAGTACAGAGAAACGGTAATTCACGTAAACGATGCTTCTAGAGCCGTTACCGTTGCAGGAAACCTGTTAGATCATAACCGAAAAATATATGCGGCAGATATTCGTGCAGAATACGACTCTTTTAGAGAAACGTTTTTAAATCGTTCAAGAGATAAAAACTTCCTGACGATTGAAGATGCTCGTAAAAACAAATTGCCATTGGATTGGTCTGAATATACTCCAGTTAAACCAAAAGTAATTGGTGCACAGACGATCGAAATAGAATTGGATGTTTTGGTTCCATATATCGACTGGACGCCATTTTTTCAGACTTGGGAATTGTATGGAAAATATCCTGCGATTTTAACGGATGAGGTTGTAGGTAAAGAAGCGACTTCTGTTTTTAACGATGCTCAGGCGATGTTGAAAGTAATTTTAGCTGAGAAAAAACTGAAAGCAAAAGGTATTTACGGAATTTTCCCTGCGAATCAGGTAAATGACGATGATATCGAATTGCGTGATGAAAACGGAAAAGTTTTGGAGAAATTCTTGACGCTTCGTCAGCAATCGCAAAAAACAAAAGGCGCTCCAAATATCGCTTTAGCCGATTTTATTCTGCCAAAAGATAGTGGCGTAACTGATTATATGGGAGCTTTCTGCGTAACGACAGGTTTTGGTGTTGACGAATGGGCGGCTGAATATGAAAAGAATCTAGACGATTACAATTCGATTATGGTTAAAGCACTTGCCGATCGTTTTGCTGAGGCTTTCGCCGAATATCTTCACGAGAGAGTCCGTAAAGATTTTTGGGGTTATGACAGCGAAGAATCTTTAACCAACGAAGAATTGATCAAAGAAAGTTATAAAGGAATTCGTCCAGCTCCAGGTTATCCGGCTTGTCCAGATCACTTGGAAAAACCAACAATCTGGAAGCTTTTAGATGTTGAAAAACAAATTGGAGTGAAACTAACAGAAAGTATGGCAATGTGGCCAGCGTCATCGGTTTCAGGATATTATTTTGGAAACCCGAAAAGCCGCTATTTCGGACTCGGAAAAATAAAAGAAGATCAGGTTACAGATTATGCAAAACGCCGAAATGTACCACTTGATTACGCAATGAAATGGTTAAACCCTAATATAGCAGATTAAATTAGTCTAAAGTCAAAAGTCGTAAAGTCCGAAAGGAAAGACTTTAGACTTTAGGCTTTACAACTTTAAGACTTAATAATGAAAGTAACAGAACATATAGAAAACGCCAAAGGAAAAACATTATTCTCATTTGAAATTATTCCGCCTCAAAAGGGGAAAAGTATTCAGGAATTATATGATAATATTGATCCATTAATGGAGTTTAATCCACCGTTTATTGATGTAACGACTTCTCGTGAGGAGTATATTTACATTGATAAAGGCAACGGACTTTTGGATAAAAAATTGACTCGTATGCGCCCGGGAACGCTTGGAATTTGCGCTTCTATAAAACACAAATACAATGTTGATACGGTTCCGCATTTACTTTGCGGTGGATTTACCAAAGAAGAAACCGAGTATATGCTGGTTGACTGTCATTATTTAGGCATTAATAATGTAATGGCGCTTCGTGGTGACGCTATGAAAGATGAACAATCTTTCGTTCCAAAAGCTGGAGGAAATCATTATGCAATTGATTTAGTAAAACAAATTAAAGACTTAAATTGTGGACAATATCTGCACGAAGTAATCGATGCTGATAACAAAGCCGATTTCTGTATTGGAGTAGCAGGTTATCCAGAAAAGCACTTAGAATCTCCTTCTTTACAATCAGATTTAAAAAGATTAAAAGAAAAAGTTGATGCAGGAGCTGATTATGTAGTAACGCAGATGTTTTTTGATAATTCGAAATATTTTGCTTTCGTAGAAAAAGCAAGAGAAATGGGAATCACAATTCCGATTATTCCTGGAATTAAACCAATTGCCGTTCAAAGACATTTACAGGTTTTACCGCAAATTTTTAGAATCGATTTGCCAGAAGATTTAATCGATGCAGTAGACAAATGCAAAAATAACGCTGATATTAGACAAGTAGGAGTCGAATGGGCGATTCAGCAATCATTAGAATTAAAAGCAGACTGGAGTTCCTTTTTTACACTATTATTCGATGGGTAAATCTGAGAATATCCGCCAGATTGCAAGTCAGGTTTTTTAAGGTCTTTGTGAGGAACTTTGTCAAAGTTTAAAACTTTGACAAAGTTGTTGAGGTCTAGTTTATCATTTCTAAGAATGACAAAAAAATAATCTTCGAATTTGGATTTTGTTTAATTTAGAGTTTTAAAATTTTGCATTATGAAAAATGAAGAATTACAAGCCATAGCTTCTCAATTAAAGCATCCATCAGGAGAAAAAGGAATCGAAATGGGAAATATGATGAACGAAACGAACATCAATATGACCAAACATTCCATTCAAAATCTAAATATTTCAAAAGAGAATAAAATTCTAGAATTAGGCCATGGAAATGCAGGTCATGCTGAATTTCTTTTCGAACAAGCAGATAACCTAAAATATTACGGACTTGAAATGTCTGAATTAATGTTTAAGGAAGCGCGCCAGATCAATAGAAATTTCGTTTCTCAAAAACAGGCATTCTTTTCTATTTATGACGGAAATAGAATTCCGTTTGAAGACGAATCTTTCGATAAAATATTTACAGTAAACACCATTTATTTTTGGCAAAAGCCAGAAGATTTGCTTTCGGAAATCTACAGAGTTTTAAAACCAAACGGAAATTTCTGTCTGACTTTTGCTGAAGAAGATTTTATGAAAAAGCTTCCTTTTACTCAATTTGAATTTGAGCTTTACAGCACCGAGAAGGCGCAGCAATTAATAGAGAAAACAGCTTTTCAAATTGTTTATACTGAAACTCAGACCGAAAAGGTGAAAAGCAAAACCGGCGAATTGGTCGACAGAGCTTTTACTACAATTGTTCTAGAAAAATAATAAAAGAAAGAGTATTAGTTTTAATACTCTTTTTTTATTTAATTTTAATTCAAGTCTCTAATGCCTTTTACAAATAATGGAAATCAAAAAAATTAATTTTCTACAAAGTTATAGCAGTATCCTTTTGCTTCTTGGCGGAATTATCGTCGGAAGCATTTTTGGATTAGTTTTTGGAGAAAAAGTTCTGGTTATAAAACCGATTGGAGATATTTTTCTGAATTTGCTTTTTACAGCAATTATTCCATTAATATTTTTTACTATTGGCTCTTCAATTGCAAATTTGGAACAAAAAGAAAAGTTAGGAAAACTGTTTTTTATAATGGTTTTGGTTTTTCTTTCAACGATTCTTATTTCTGCAATTGTAATGATTTTTGCTGTTTATCTTTTTCCAATTCATCAGGATATTGCTGTTGCAAAAGTTCCTTTTGAAAACATACAGTCAGGCTCTGTAGGCGATCAGATTGCTAAATTGGTTACCACAAATGATTTTTTCGAATTATTATCGAGAAAAAGTATGTTGGCGCTCATTATATTTTCGTTTTTAATTGGTTTTGCTACTTTACAATCTGGAGAAAAGGGAAATGCTTTCAAGAGTTTTCTAGACTCAGGTAATGAAGTTATGAAACAGCTGTTGAATATTATTATGAAATTTGCACCTATAGGATTAGGAGCTTATTTTGCTTATCAAGTTGGTATTTTCGGACCTCAGTTATTTGGAGTTTACGCAAAACCTATGACGGTTTATTATGCAGCCTGTATCTTTTACTTTTTTACATTTTTTAGTTTGTACGCTTTTATTGCTGGCGGAAAAAGAGCTTTTAAAGTCTTTTGGAGCAATAATATTACACCTTCTTTAACCGCAATAGGAACTTGCAGTAGTATTGCAACAATTCCGGCAAATTTGGATGCTTGCACAAAAAATGGGAATTCCAGCACATGTTCGCAATTTGGTAATTCCGCTTGGAGCACCTTTACATAAAGATGGATCGAGTATGTCATCTATCTTAAAAATCACTTTTTTGTTTGCCATGTTTGGAAAAGATTTTACAGAACCGTCAACTATACTTTTGGCATTAGGAATCACTATAATTGTTTCGATTGTCGAAGGCGGAATTCCAAATGGTGGTTATATTGGAGAAGTTTTAGCTATTACCGTTTATGGTTTTCCAATGGAACAAGCTTTGCGGTTGCCATGATTTTAGGAACATTAGTTGATCCAATTGCGACTTTGCTAAATGCAAATGGTGATGTAATTGCTTCCATGGTAGTTTCTAGATTCTCTGAAAAAACGAAATGGGATTAAATTTTATAAAGAAATTACGTATTAGTAGATAATACTTTTATATACATCGAGATTTTGTATTGATTAGTATAAAACATTAATGTAATGACTTATTAAACAGTAGTTTTACCGAGTAATTGATTTATTTTGAAAGGTAAAACTTTTTTTGTTGTATTTCTATTTATTGTCTGCTTCCATGTGCACGCTCAGCTGTGCACAGGAAGTTTAGGCGATGCCGTTGTCAAAATTGATTTCGGTACTGGTACTTCATCACATGGAACTGCTTTAGGAACTGGAATTACAAGTTATACTTATACAACAGCAGATTTTCCCAATGATGGTTCTTATACCATTGAAAAAACAACTAACACACCAGGAACTTGGTGGACTACAACAGATCATACCGGTGGAGGATATATGATGGTAGTTAATGCAAGTCTTTCTACAACCGATTATTTTTATAAAAATACCGTTACGGGACTTTGCCCAGATACTACATATGAGTTTGTTGCGTGGATTATGAATTTATTGCGATCAAATGATACTAGTCCGCCCAATATTACTTTCACAATTGAATCAACTTCTGGAACTATATTAGGAACTTACAATACCGGAGATATTGGTTTAAGTTCTAGTGCTATCTGGAAACAGTATGGCTTTTACTTTACAACACCTACAGGCATTCCTACAGTTGTAATTAGAATGCGAAACAATAAAGCAGGAGCAGCGCCTGGAAATGATATTGCTTTGGACGATATTACTTTTCGTGCCTGCGGTCCGACAGTTACTTCATCAGTACAAAACAATACAAATACGAATTTAACGATTTGTCAAGGCGATACACAAAGTTATACACTTGCGGGAACAGTTTCTTCAGGATATTCAAATCCAGCTTACCAGTGGCAGGTTAGCGGCGATAACGGAACAACTTGGATTGATATTTCGGGCGCAAACGCACTAACTTATACTTTTGTTCCCAATTCTACAGCTGGGACTTACTTGTATCGCATGGCGGTAGCACAAAGCAGTAATATTTCATCGACTACTTGTAGAGTCGTGTCAAATACTATTAGTTTTAAAATCAATGAAAGCTCCATTGCCCCAGTTTTCACGACAGTGCAACCAACATGCGATGTACCCAGCGGAACTATTATTATTGCTACAACAGCCAATACGGCTTATAGTATTGATGGGACGAATTATCAAACATCGGGTATTTTTTCTGGTTTGTCGGGAGGCGATTATAAGGTTACTACAAAATTAAATACAGGCTGTGCTTCAACTCCTGTAGTGGCACATATAAATTCTGTAACTTCATCAAATGCGACTCCTTCATTTTCGGTTACACAGCCTGTAATTTGTTCGAATCCTTTAGGAACAATTACAATCACAAGCATCGATTACGAGTATAGTTTTGACAATGGCACAACATGGTCAACGAGTAACTATAAAACAGGTTTAGAAGCAGGAGACTATCAGATTAAAACTAGAAATAGTTCTAATTGCGAAACTACAGCAGTGTTGGTTTCTATTTTGGTACCACCGGGTTATCCGCCAACTCCAGCAGTTTCGATTGTACAGCCAGATTGTATTTCAGCAACAGGAACAATTACAATTTCTGATTCGGCTTCAGCGTATAGTTTTGATAACGGACTAACTTGGGGAGTTTCAAATTCAAAGAATAATTTAGTTCCAGGAATTTATAAGGTTTTGATAAAAAACAATTTAGGTTGTATTTCATTATTGCCAAATGAAGTCGAGATAAAGGCTTACATTAATCAAGAGCCGCTTGTTACAGCTGTGAGTCCGCAACTTTTCTGCCTACAGCAAAATGCAACATTGAGTGATGTTAGTGTTACGGGACAAAACATCAAATGGTATGATGCTCAAACAAATGGAAACTTATTGCCCAATACTACCATTTTGCAAAACAAAACATATTACGCTTCTCAAACTATTGCTGTTTGCGAAAGTGAAAGAACTCCAATTGCGATCAATATTCAAAATACTCCAGCTCCAACAGGTGATTTACAGCAAGATTTTTGTACCACTCAAAAACCAACAATCGCAAACTTAACAGTTGCAGGAACCAATATAGTTTGGTATGATAGTATATCAAACGGAGTAGTTTTATCTTCTTCAACAAGTTTAACAAATGGGGCAACCTATTATGCTTCTCAGACTATAAATGGCTGTGAAAGTGTAAGCCGTCTGACAGTCTCGGTTTCTATAGTTGCCCCATCTTTAGCATTTAATAATATTTCGGCTAATGTTTGCGATGAATTAAATAATGGATCTGAAGTTATAAATCTAAAGAGTTATAATAATCAGATAGCAGAATGCAGTTCATGTACGTTTACCTACTATACGACTTTATCTGGAGCAGAAAATCAAACAGTATCGAATCAAATTACAGATGAAACTAGTTATACTTTATCAGCTGACACAACATTAATTTATGTTCGAATAGATTCTAATGATAAATGCTATCAAATTGCTGAATTAAATTTAACATTAGTAAATGTGCCTATCATCGTAATTTCTGATGTCGTTTCGTTATGCCAAAATAAAGAGGTTGAGGTTCATGCAGGTTCTGGTTTTGAAAGTTATTTATGGTCAACCCAAGCTACGACAGAATCGATAATCATTACAGAAGCTGGCTCATATTCTGTGATGGTTACACAAAATCACGGTGGTGTTATTTGTTCATCTACAAAAGATTTTCAGGTAAAACTCTCGAATACTGCTGAAATCAAGAATCTTTCTGTCAAAGATTGGACAGATGCTGACAATAGTATTGAAGTTGAATTAGCAGACACAAGTCTTGGTAATTACGAATATTCAATTGATGGAAACACTTATCAAGACAATAACATTTTCTCAGGATTAACAACAGGAGATTACATTGTTTATGTTCGAGATAAAAACGGCTGTGGAACTGTAAATCAAGAAGTCTTTTTATTGAATTATCCAAAGTTTTTTACTCCGAATCAAGACGGTTACAATGATACTTGGGGAATAAAGTTCTCTGAAACAGAACCCGAAATCAATACTAAAATATTTGATAGATACGGAAAATTCATAAAAGAACTGAATGCTTATACTTTTTGGGACGGAAAACTCAACGGAATAGATTTGCCAGCAACAGATTATTGGTTTGTAGTGACAAGAGCAAATGGCAAGATTTATAAGGGACACTTCACTTTAAAACGCTAAAAAAAGTTTATTTCACTATAAATCTAAGGGCAATTATTCATTAAATTAGATGAAAAATTAGTTTAATAGAAAAATGAATTCAATACTAAAGCAAGATCTCGACAATTTTGAGAATATCTTAGAAAAAACAAAACAACAAGGGATTGATTTTCTGAATGACATAGAAAATATTCCAACTTCAAACACTTATACAATTAATCCCAAAACAGCTTTAAACGAATTAGGATTAGGCTCGATTGAAGCTTTAAGAGAATTCAACGAAAGATTAGCTCCTTTGATGGTTTCTTCTCCAGGACCAAGATATTGGGGCTTTGTAACAGGTGGTTCAACTCCAGCATCTATCGTGGGCGACTGGTTGGCATCTATTTACGATCAAAACACTCAGGCTGTAAAAGCACAAGGTGGTGCTTCGGCATTAATAGAGTTTGAAACAATCAATTTATTGTCTGCAGCTGTTAGATCTTCCGGACACATTTTTAGGCGGATTTGTGACAGGCGCTACCATGTCAAACTTTACATCTCTTGGTGTTGCCAGACAATGGTTTGGTAAGCAATTCGGGAAAGATTTCGCTAAAGACGGAATTTCAGAAACTGTCAATATTCTAACAGCAACGCCGCACTCTTCTTCTATAAAATGTTTATCGCTTTTAGGAATTGGAAGCCAAAATTATACAACTGTAAAAACAATCGAAGGAAATCGTGAAGCTCTTGATATTGCTGATTTGGAAGAAAATATAAAGAAGTTAGAAGGAAAACCTTTCATCTTGATTTCTAGTGCGGGAACTGTAAATACTGCCGATTTTGACGATTTTGAAGCAATTGCTTGCATTAAAAGAAAAGTACAATTTCTGGTGGCATATTGATGGTGCTTTCGGTGGATTTGCAGCGGTTTCAGATAAATATAATCATTTGGTAAAAGGTTGGGAAGGGGCAGACAGTATTACGATTGATTGCCATAAATGGCTGAATGTGCCTTATGAAAGTGCTTTCTTTTTAATTAAAAAAGATCATATTAACCTGCAAATTGAAACATTTCAAAATTCTAATGCACCATATTTAGGAAATCCGTTAGAAAATTTTAATTATCTAAACGTACTTCCTGAAAATTCGCGTCGTTTACGTGCATTACCAGCTTGGTTTTCGCTTAAAGCGTATGGAAAAGAAGGTTTCAAAGATCTTATCGAGGGCAGTATAGCATTGGCTTTGCACTTTGGAAATGCTTTAATCGAAAATGATTTTGAACTATTAGCGCCAATACGTTTAAATAATGTTTGCTTTACGCTAAAAGGAAAACACAATCAAGACAAAGTAAACCAGTTTCTATCTGCGTTGAATGATACTGGAAAAGTATTTATGACACCAACAATTTATCAAAACAAAAAAGGGATTAGAGCCTCTTTTGTAAATTGGCGAACAACCGAAAAGGATATCAAATTAGTGATTGAAGAAATGAAGCAAACGATTTTAGATATGGAAATCTAATAATTAAAGATCTATTTTAAGAGCCCGCTTATTTTGAAGCGGGCTTTTTTTATGTCTTTTATTTTGGATTTCATTTAAAAAAAGACAGAAATATTTAACTCTTCAGGTCGTTTTTTTTAATGTAATATTAATTTAATCTTAATTATTTCTTAAGAAAGAATATATTTTTTATTGATTTCTATTTTTTAAAGTTAAATAATACTTTTATTTAGAATAATTAAAAATAGTATTGTGAAAGCTTGCTGAAGGCCTTAAATTTGGAGCACTTTAATTTTCAAATTCAAAAAATTATAATGCAACTATCTAGATTATTGCTCTTGCTTACAATTCTGTTAATTTCATTTCAAGGGTATTCACAAAAGAACAAATCGAGTTTAAACGGAGTTATTTTAAATGCTGGGAAACCGCAGGAAGGAGTTTCGGTTGCGCTGAAAGGAACTCCTTATGCTACACTAACTAATAGTAAGGGAGAATATAAATTTACGGTTGCGCCTGGCAACTATACATTAGTAGTTGCATATACAGGTTATAAAGCTACAGAAACAGCAATAATTGTAAAAGAGAGCGCTAAAACTGTTGAAGATATTACCATTGAAGAAGATATGGCGACTTTAAATGAAGTAGCTGTAACAGGTAAATCTAAAGTACAGCGTGTTAGGGAACAGGCTTATAATATTACCGCAGTTGATCTTAAGAAAACCTACAATACCTCTGCAGATTTAAATCAGGTTTTGAATAAAACAACTGGAGTTCGTATTCGCGAATATGGAGGATTGGGTTCTGCATTTAATTTTTCTCTAAATGGATTTTCAGGAAGTCAGGTTAAGTTTTTCTTGGATGGCGTGCCTATGGACAGTTATGGATCTGCACTTACATTGAATAACATTCCAGTAAATATGGCAGAAAGAATCGATGTTTACAAAGGAGTTGTGCCAATAGAATTAGGAGCTGATGCGTTGGGAGGAGCTGTAAATATTGTAACCAACAAAAATGTAAACCGTTACATAGACGCTTCATACAGTTATGGTTCGTTTAATACGCACAGAGCCGCTGTAAATACGAGATTTTCTGGTAGAGATGGTTTTATAGCCAACATTAATGCATTCGCTAATTACTCTGATAATGATTATAAAGTTGATGTAAGTGTGGTAGATAAAAATACTTCTAAATTTTTGCCAGAACAAAAATATAAGCATTTCCATGATGGATATAAGTCGGGTACAGTAATGGCTGAAGCAGGATTTAAGAATAGAAATTTTGCAGATTATTTGCTTGTTGGTTTTGCGATGGCAGGAAACAAGAAAGAAATTCAACAGGGAAGAACCATGCAGAAAGTTGTTGGACAAGCTTTTACAGACAGTCAAAGTTTTATCACATCTTTAAAATATAAAAAAGACAATCTTTTTACTAAAGGTTTGTCTTTGAATATTAATTCTACATATGCTCTAGTAAACAATCGCTCTATCGATACTTCGTCGAGAGTTTATGATTGGACTGGAAATTACGTTTACAGGCAGTTTGCCAATGCTGGAGATAAAGGAGAATTGGGCAACAAAACAATTTATGTATACGATGAGGCAAATGCGCAATTCACATCCAATTTGAAATATCAGTTAAATAACCAACATTCTGTTGCTTTAAATTATACTTATCTAGCATATAAAAGAAAGGCAACTGAAGAGTTTCAAAAAGTTGTCGATCTTGGTGAACCTACTATCGATAAAGGCATTTTAGGTTTTGGATACAATTTTAGCGGTCTGGATAACCGACTTGCAATTTCTGCTTTTGGTAAGATGTACGATCTGTCAACCAAAATGGTTACCAATTCGATTAGCCAATCTGCATCGTCAAATAATTATGGCTATGGGGCTACTTCGGCTTATCATTTGTCGGATAAATTTCAAATAAAAGGTTCATTTGAACATGCTTATCGCTTGCCATCAGCGACAGAAATGCTAGGTGACGGATTAACAATCAACAGTAATATTGGCTTGAAACCCGAAAGTAGTGATAATGCAAATTTTGGATTGGCATTTCTTACTCAACAAACCAAAAATCATTTTAGTGCCGAAACAAGTTTGATATACAGACAAGCAAAAGATTTTATCAGAGAGAAACAAGACGGAGATAAAACCGTTTATGAAAATCTTCAAAATGTACAAATAACGGGTATCGACGGAGTTTTTAGATATGGATATAAAGATCTGCTTACTTTCGAAGTAAATGGTACTTATCAAAAAAGTCTCAACAAAAATAAATTTAAATCTGGAACAGCAATTCCAGATGCGCTATATGACGCACAATTGCCAAACGTTCCAATCTTTTTTGGAAATGCCGATCTGACTTTCAATTTTAAAAATGTCAAATATAAAGGAGATCGACTTTCTCTAAACGCAAGTGCAAATTATATAGACGATTTTTATCTGACTTGGCCAGTTTTAGGAAGCTTAGAAACTAAAAAGGCAATTCCAGAACAATTTACTCAAAATGCAATGGTTGCATATTCTTTCTTAAACGGAACATATAATCTGGCTTTTGAGTGCCGAAACATTACTGATGTAAAGGTGTACGACTATTTTAAAGTTCAAAAGCCAGGACGTTCCTTCTCAGTTAAGTTTAGATACTTTCTTCAATAATTAAAATAATAATAACCCTTAATACTTTTAATCATGTTTGTAAACAAATTTGCAAAATGCTTTGCATTGGCTTGTCTGTCACTTTCTATTTTTTCATGTAGTAGTGATAATAATGATTCGACCGAACCAACCGAACCAACGGTAAATGGTACTAAATATGTTGCCTCTTATTGGCTTGACGATTATACACAGTATATTCTTGATTTTAATTCTATAGACCAGTTAATGACTGGCGAAATCAGTGCTAAAGGAGTTGGAATTGAACAAAACGGATCTTGTTTTCCTATCGAAAATACATTTTTTGCTTTAAGTACTGATGATGAAGGAGCTGCTTCTTTTAAACTTAACAGCAGTGGAAAACTTATACAAGCAGGAAAACTAGCTTTCGAATCGTCTTATGCTGTTGGTTATACAGATGACAAAAAACTAGTCAATATTGGTGCAACTTGGGACGGAAGTTCATCAGATTATGAACTTATGATTTACAATCCTGCAACTGTTTCTATAGAAGGACGTAAGTTTAATGATTTTGCTGTAGACCCAGCTAACAAAAAGGTTTTATACTGGCCAACTGGAGTTGCTGTATCAGGAGATAAACTTTTTGTTCCTGTTTACACTAAAGATGTAACAGACGGAACAAATAAAGTATTATCATCTGATGCGACTGTTAGAATTTACAAATATCCTTCTTTGGAATATGTTACAACAATAAAAGATACTAGAACAACTGCAATTGGAATGTATTATACAAATACCGGAATTGTTCAGACAGAATCTGGAGATGTTTATACATTTTCATCTAATGCACGTGCAGGAGGATATCCTGTTACAACTGCTGCTTCAGGAATTTTACGCATCAAAAAAGGAGATGCTAAGTTTGATCCAGGTTACTTCTTCAATTTGGAAGAAAGTACATTAAAAGGAAAAGTTCTTGCGACTTATCCATTAGGCGGAGAAAAAGTTTTCATTTCTTATATTCCTAATGATGTAGATGCTGTTAATGCAGTTTACAGTTTCTTAAATACAAAAACAATTTTCAAGTCGGCTATTTTAGATTTATCAAATAAAACTATTCTTGCTGTAACAGGCTTGCCTGATCATGGTGGAGATGAGTTTTTTGGGTTAGGAAGTTTGCTTGTAGATAACGGAAAAGCATACAAAAGTTTTGTTACAGGAGACGAAGCACGTGTTTATCAAATCGATATCGCGACTGGTGTTGCAAAAGCTGGAGCTCTTATCAAAGAAGGCCTTTATTTGCCTACAATTGGTAAACTTACATATTAATTTTATACATTAAAAAATGGCTTGAGGCATTATGAACATAATCCTCAGGCCATTTTGTTTTTACACTTTTTTGTAATCTTCTCAAATTTAAATTGCAATGAATATTTTTAAAAAACGTTTAAATAAACCTCCAAATAAAGGAAAATCAAGATTCAGTAAAATCAATGCTTGGCTGCATCTGTGGCTCGGACTTGCTTCTGGAATTGTAGTTTTTATAATGGGAATTACAGGCTGCATTTTGGTTTTTGAACATGAAATAAAAGAACTAACTTCTCCGTGGCTTAAAGTTGAAGCTCAAAGTGCAGATAGAGTTTTGCCTCCTTCTAAAATATATGCTTGCTGTTAAGAAAGAATTGCCAGGAAAAGACATTCACGGCTTATGGTATAACGGTTTAGATAAAACAATAAAAGTTGATGTTGCATCTGATTCTTTGATTTATGTAAACCCTTATAATGGAAAAATAACCGGAATGGTTGATCATGAAGATTTTTTTCATGAAATTGATGAAGGACACCGTTATGTTTGGTTGGGTAGAGAAGTAGGAACTGCAGTAACATCTTGGGCAACTTTAATTTTCTTCTTTTTATTGATAAGCGGTATTATTTTATGGTTTCCTAAAAAGTGGAATAAAACAACCATCAATAATAGTTTCAAAATTAAATGGAGTGCCAAATTTAAAAGGCTTAATTATGATCTGCATAATGTTTTAGGGTTTTACTCGCTTCTTTTAGCATTTTTGATTGCGTTAACAGGTTTAATCATGAGTTTTCATTGGGTAAGAGAAAGCACCTACTGGATTACTGGAGGTTTTAGCAATGAAAAAGAAAAGAAAGAAGTTGTTGCTGAAATAAAATCGGATACACTTTTAAAACCTAAATATGATATGCTGACTTCTGCGGATATTATTTTTAATCGAGTTCGTAAAGAAATTGCGAAGCAGAATCATGAGGCCGTAATTATTCATTTTCCAGATGAACCGAAAGATAATTTTTACGCATGTACCGATATGCACAACGGGAATTGGAGAGATTTATATTTTGACCAGAAAACATTAGAATTGCTTCCAAATTCTAAAAAATATATAGGAGATGAGAAATTCCACGATTGGATGAGTCGTTCAAATTATAGCCTTCATGTTGGCGCAATTGGCGGAATAACAACCAAAATTCTCTATTTTACAGCAAGTTTAATCTGCGCGAGTTTACCTATTACCGGTTTTTATATTTGGTGGGGAAGAAAGAAGAAAACAAAGAAAAGCTAGCCGTTACAATTGTTTTTTGAAGAGTCTTTTTGAAGTGAAATAAGCTTTAAAAGGACTTTTTTTATGCTCTTAATTGAAAGATTTTTTATATCTATAAAAAGCAAAAGATTTAATTTTAAAGATTTTAGAATGTAAATGATTCTGAATTTAATTGCGCTTTAATAGTTAAATGATAGCTCGTATCGGTAAAATTTAAAGAGCGAATGATTCCAGAAGTTTCTATAATTAGAAAAATTAGTGAATTGTTTCATCTGTTTACTATTGCTAAGGTTGCAACAATAAAACTAAGCACATTATTAAATGTAGAAGAGCCTGTTTGAAGGAACAGGCTCTTAACTAACACAAAAAAAAACAAAAAACAAGGTATTTAAAGAACGAATTTTATATACGGTATGTAAATGCAATTGTCGCAATACGATTATCTAAATCATATTTTTTATCAATAGTAGTTTGCGCAACTGCCGATTTAATGTAGAAATTATTAGTATTGAAAACATCAGTAAAATTGAGTTTGATGCTTCCTTTTTTGGCTAAAACTTGTTTAGATATTCCGATGCTAAAATCAAAGAAACCATCTCTTTGGTAAATTCCAAGATTAGATTTTGATTGATATTGTGCATTTCCTTCTGCTTTCAAGGTTTCAGTTATAGTAAAAGAATTTTGAACACTCAGATTTACTGTCATTATAGGATCAATAGTATTACTGTTTAAAATCTCTCCCATAAATTTATTCTCAAAAACATTAAATAAAGTGTTTACAGACCACCATTTGTTTAACTCAGCCGTATTGGTAATATTAACTCCGTAATTGTATGATTTGTCAACATTTATCTGAGTTGTAATCGTTGTATTGTTGTCAGGATTATAATTGTACACTTCTGTAAAAACATCTTTAGTGCTATTAAAATAAAGAGAAGCCATAAAATTGCTTTTCCAAGCGTAACCAATTTCCATAGCATGTGTAATCTCTGGAATCAAGTTTGGATTTCCTTGCGAATAATTGAATGAATCATCGTAAAAACGAAACGGATTCAAATCAAACTGGCTTGGTCTATTGATTCTTTTACTGTAAGATGCATGTGCAGAATGATTGCTTGTAAATTCATATTTTAAAGAAAGACTCGGAAACCATTTCAAATAATCATCTTTATGCTCTTCATTTAGAGTTTTCTGATCGATATTGATTGCCGTGTATTCGCTTCTTAAACCAGCCTGAATGTTTAATTTTTCTAACTGATATTTGTAATTTGCATAAGCGACGATAAATCTGTTCGTTATATTCAAAATGATTGGTCGAATTAAAATCGATAAGCCATTGGTTGTTTTCATAATATTCATAAACCGATGGATTATCATTGTTTTTAATGCTGGCTTTAAAACCCCACTCAATAGATTGTTTTTCCTTGAACGGATTTACAAAATCGACTTTTCCTGTAAAAACTCTTAATTGAGAAGGAATATAACCGCGACGATCGTTTACAACAGTAGCGTTTGCAGTATTATCGGCACTCTGGAACTGATTAGATCTAAACTTTGAAGTTTCGTATTCAAAATCAAAAACCATATTTTTTCCTTCGTCATTAAATTTATGTGTACCAGAAAAAGCATATGTATAATCAAACCATTTTTCTTTACTGTCGTTATAAGTCAAGGCATCAAAAATGAGCTGATTTGTAGTATTAAAGACCTTATTCGTTCCGTCTGCCATATTTTGATAGCGTCCAATTTTAGCGTCTACATAAAGCTCTAAATTGGTTTTGGGCGAAACCTCGTATTGTGTTCCAATTTTAAAATTATTAGAAGTCAAAGGCTCATCTGTAATAGAAGTTTGGTGATTTGTAGAAGCAATTTCTTGATGTGTAAGACTTGTATATTGAGTCTGATTGAATGTCTTATGCTCTTCTTCGCCACGGAAAGTATAACTGTAATTTCCGAAAACGCCCCATTTATCTTTATTGTAATTTAAATTGAAACCAGAATTAGTTCTGTTTTTTCGCCCTCTTCCGTAACTCGCAAAAGCAGTCCCTTTTAAACCCGAAGCGTTTGGCTTTTTAAGAATGATATTGATAATACCCGCTTTTCCAGCCGCATCATATTTAGAAGAAGGGTTTGTAATTACTTCAATTTGTTTGATATTGGATGAAGTTGTAGTTTTTAAATAATTAGCTAATTCTTTCTGCGAAAGCTGTGTTAATTTACCGTTTATCATTACAGCAACACCTTGTTGTCCGCGAATAGACAAATCGCCATCTTGCGAAACCACAACGCCTGGCGCACGCGACAAAACGTCAAGAGCAGTTCCACCTTCAGACACGATGCTGTTTTCTACATTAAAAACAAGACGATCTGATTTTTGAGTGTAAAGTACTTTCTTTTTACTAATCACAATTTCATCTAAAGCATTTATAGTTGTTTCAACAATACTATCAGTTTCTTTTTCTGTTTGAGAATATCCATCATATACCGAAAAAGCAAGCATAAGAGAGGTTATAATTTTTTTCATGTTGTTTGAATTTGGCCTTATTCTAAACCGAGATTTAGAACATAATAATCTTTGTAATTTTTAAAATCAGAATTTATCGCAATACAATTTGTTCTAATTTGTCTGAAAACTTTTTTCGAAGATTTATTACTTGGTTAGGAACAACAGAAATAAGTTTTTTAAGGATAAGGAGGATACGTAACATACCGTGGCATTTAAAATTTGATTTGCCAAATATAATACTATTTATAACAAGTCTAAATAAAAATAGTAATTATTTTTTTAGAAAAACCCTTATTTTACTGATTTGCAGAAAAAAGAAGAAGAAATAAAATAAAAAAGGAGTCTGTTTTATTTAAAAACAAACCCCTTTTTTAACTTAAAATTGTCCCGATAGTCGGGAAGTCAGTGATAACTTATTTGGTAATTTCTCTAAAAACAGCTTCTAGATTTTTATTTTTCTGATTCAATTGTAAAGTTTTTAAACCATTTTCGTTGGCAAAGTCAAAAATAGCTGGTCGCATATCTTTATCTGTAACAAAAGTAAGTTCCCATGTCATGTCATGCGTATTTATGTACGAAGCGATATTTTCGAGTTTAGCCAAAAGTTGTTCTTCAACTTTGTAATCAAACTCAACTTCAATAATTTGCTCTTTGTCTGTTGCAACCAAATGGTCTAATTTATTGTCTGCAACGATCTGTCCTTTGTCAATAATTATAACACGATCACAAATTGCTTCGACTTCTTGCATGATGTGTGTCGATAAAAAAACAGTTTTATTTTTTCCTGCATTTTTAATTACATTACGAATCTCCATTAACTGGTTAGGATCCAGTCCGGTAGTTGGCTCGTCCAAAATTAAAACTTCTGGATCATGAAGCAAAGCATTCGCCAATCCAACGCGCTGGCGGTATCCTTTAGAAAGCTGTCCAATCTTTTTATGACTTTCTGGTGTCAGTCCTGTCAGTTGAATCACCTCTTCAATTCTTGTTTTTGGCACGTTATAAACATCGGCGTTAAATGCCAAATACTCACGAACATACAAATCCAAATATAACGGATTGTGTTCTGGCAAATACCCAATTGAACGTTGAACAGCTTTGGCTTCCGTCATGACATCGTGACTGTTTACAAGGGCTGAGCCTTCATCTGCCAATAAATACGTGGTCAAAATTTTCATTAAAGTAGATTTTCCAGCTCCATTTGGACCTAAAAATCCAACAATTTCTCCTTTCTCAATCGAAAATGAAATCGAGTTTAATGCTTTTTGTGTTCCGTAACTTTTTGATATGTTGTTTACTTCTATCGACATTGACTTTTTATTTGCTACAAAAGTAACGAGAAATAATTTCGATTGCTACATTTTGCCTTTTAAAGTAGTTCTTAAAAAAAACATAAAGTCAGCAATTCACGGCACTGTTGTTGTTAAAGGAATGCTAAAATTAAAATAAACCCAAATCATGAAAAAAATGTTAGTGATGGCTGCTTTAGCTATCTGCAGTTTTGCAAACGCACAAAAAGGAACAATCTTAGTAGGTGGTAACATCGGATACACTTCTGAAAAATCAGAATTCAGATTTAGAGATGATAAAGCAAGTACATTTACTTTTTCTCCTAAAGTAGGTTACCAATTTCACGAAAACTGGACAGTTGGAGGAGAATTCTCTCTAAGCACATCTGATATCGATAATACAGATGTAAAACGTAAAGACAACAAATTTAGAACAGGTGGTTTTGTACGTTATACAAAATCATTAAGCCAAACTTTTTCTGTTTTTGCAGATATGGGAGTTGGTTTCCAAACTGAAAAAAACAAAATCTACACTAATGCAAATAACTATGTAAGATATAAAGGAGATGGTGCTTATGTAGATGTAACTCCAGCACTTTTCATCAACATGAAAAAAGGTTTTGGTCTTAACTTCAGCATTGGTGGTTTAGGATACGAAACATTAAGTTTTGATGATAATGGAGAAGATTACAGCAATTTCTACTTTAATTTCGGTAAAACATTCAATATCGGAATCTCTAAAAACTTCTAATCTTAAGTTTATACATTCAATTTCAGAAAGCGCTCCATTTGGGGCGCTTTTTTTATAACCATTTCTTATTCTTATTTTAATTTTTAAGCTGATTAAGGCGAGTTGTTTTTAAGTAATGGTTAAGAAAATAACTACGATTCTATATTGGTATTTTAATTGTTTGTTGTATGTGAAATCTTAATAAATATAACATATGAAAAAAATGCTACTTATTCTTGCATTGGCTATGGTTAGCTATGCAAATGCACAAAAAGGAACAGTATTAGTAGGAGGAAACGTTGGTTATACTTCAGAAAATATTGATCAGCAAGCCGATGAGAGAAAATCGAATTCGTTTACTTTTTCTCCAAAAGTGGGGTATCAATTTCACGAAAATTGGACGGTTGGGGCTGAATTTGCTTTAGCAACTTCAAAAAGTACTGCTTTGGATACAGAATCGAAGTATAAGAATTTAAGAGTTGGGGCGTTTGTTCGTTATACAGTTCCGCTAAATGAAACTTTTTCTGTTTTTGCCGATTTAGGAGCCGGTTTTCAAAATAGAACAAACAAGAATTATCAAAACAATGTGCTTATGTCGGATAGTAAAGCCGATGGTTTCTATACCAATTTAGCTCCATCTCTTTTTATTAATATGAAAAAAGGCTTCGGTTTAAATTTTAGTATTGGCGGTATAGAATATCAAACATTAAGCTATGATAACGATGATACGAAATACAATAGTTTTTCATTCAATTTTGGAAAAACGGTTAACATCGGAATTTCTAAAAATTTCTAGTCTTAAGTTTATATTCAATTTTAGAAAGCACTCCAATTTGGGGTGCTTTTTTTATGATTAGTAATATCTCAAAGTTTGTAATGCATTGTTTTTTTAGTGTTTTGCTACAAAAGCAACAGAAAATCCTGTCGGCATCTTTCTTGGTTCTTAACGGAAGACCTTAGCGAATTGCGGCCTCATCAATCTGAATAATTTTAATTCCTGCTTTTTCTAAATCGACAACTTTGAAATGCGTAATGACTGTTTTTTGCAATGTTCGTTTAAAAGAACATGCCAAAAATTTCGGGAGCAATTTTGCAAAAGATATTGTTGCGCTTCCAGAAATTATAGAATACTACAATATTGCTGGCAATTATGATTTTATGCTTAAGATTTTGGTGCAAGATATGGCTAGTTATCAGGATTTTGTAATGAATAATTTGTCTACTATAGAAAACATCGCAAATACGAATAGTATTTTTGTATTGGGAGAAATCAAACATAGTGCACCTTTAGAGTTTTAAAGCAGAAGAAAATCCTAAAATAAAATGTATTTTTGAAGTCTAAAATCAAGATTTAGATCATCAATCTAAAATCTTTAATCTACAATCTAAAATCAAATGAACTGGGAACAACTTTTATCATTAAAACGTCAGGGCGATACAAGCAAAAGATTACGTGTAGAACAAGATGATACGCGTTTAGGATTTGAAGTAGATTATGATCGCATTATATTTTCTGCTCGCTTTTAGAAGTTTACAAGATAAAACACAAGTTATTCCACTTTCTAAAACAGATTTCGTTCATACGCGTTTAACGCATAGTTTGGAGGTTTCTGTTGTAGGGCGTTCGCTTGGCCGTTTGGTCGGAAAAAAGATTATTGAAAAATATCCTTACTTGAAAGAAGTTCACGGTTATCATATGAATGATTTTGGAGCAATTGTGGCTGCGGCTTCATTGGCGCATGATATCGGGAATCCGCCTTTTGGACATTCTGGCGAAAAAGCAATTGGCGAGTATTTTTCTATAGGAAATGGCCAGAAATACAGAAATCAGCTTACAGATAAACAATGGCAGGATTTAATTGATTTTGAAGGAAATGCAAATGGATTTTCAGTTCTAACGGCAAGTCGTCCAGGAATTGAAGGCGGACTTCGTATTTCGTATGCTACTCTGGGAGCTTTTATGAAATATCCAAAAGAAAGTCTTCCAAAAAAGCCAACTAATAACATCTCAGATAAGAAATACGGTTTTTTTCAGACCGATAAATTATTCTTTGAAGAAGTAGCTAAAGATATGGGAATGATTGCCAATAAATCTGGCGATGATATTGGTTTTGAAAGACATCCTTTGGCGTATTTGGTTGAAGCTGCTGATGATATTTGCTATACAATTATTGATTTTGAAGACGGAATCAATTTAGGTTTGGTTTCTGAAGATTTTGCTCTAGAATATTTGATTAACCTTGTAAAAGACAATATTGGAGTTTCTAAATACAAATCATTAACGACAAAAGAAGATCGTATTAGCTATTTAAGAGCTTTAGCGATTGGAACTTTAATTAACGATGCTGTAAATGTTTTTGTTGAAAATGAAGAAGCGATTCTTGCAGGAAACTTTCCATATGCTTTAACAGAGAAAAGCAAATATAAAGCGCAAATGGATGATATTATCAAATTAAGTATTGAGAAAATCTATCAGAGCCGCGAAGTGATCGAAAAAGAAATTGTGGGTTATCAGATTATTCAAACACTGTTGGATAAATTCATAACAGCATTTAATAACAAGTTTGAAGGAACTGCTTCAAACTACGATAAGTTGATTTTGAAAATGTTGCCAGAAAAACATCATTTAGAGAAAACCAATTTATACGAACGTCTATTGCATATTTGCCATTATGTTTCATTACTGACCGACGGAAATGCGCTTGAGTTGTATGAAATGATTCAGGGACAAAAAAAGCGTTAAATAAAAAAAGCTTCTTTCAGAAATATTCTAAAAGAAGCTTTTTTTATAATTATAAATCTTTCTCTTTATTATTGAAAAGCATAAACAAGACCTACACCAAGAACTTGTCTTAACTGCATTCTCGGTCCGTTATTTACCTGCGTAGTTGCTCCTGTTGCTGGATCAACAACATCTTTTTTGGTTTTAATGTCGTCATCATAAATTAAGTGAAATCCAATATTTGCTTTCACATAAGCATTAACAACAAGGTCTAAACGCGTGTCATAATCGATGTCGACATTTCCAAATTTGTTCAAATAATCAGTATATAAACTTAGCCTGTTTTCGTAAAAAACGTTTTTATAAATTTCGTTTTTCATATAAGCTGTAAAAAGAATACCAAATTCGGCTTTTACTTTCTGGCCTTCATCAATCAAAATCTGAGAATTTGGATCTAAAGGATCAGTCATATAAGTTGCTTTCTTAACCCCAAATGCACCTTGGTTAGCTAAATCTTGATCTAATACCAAAGTGGTTTTTAATGTTATTGGAGAGAAATAGAAAACTCTATTTTTTTGCTTATTAGAATTCTCGGCTCCAGCTCCCAGAAAGATATAGGCTGGTGCAAAAGGTTTAGAGATTGCAACGTCTGTATTTGGATAATTGTAACCGTTTGTAAATTGTGTATTGAAATTTAATTTTGAAGAGTAATACCAATTTGATGCAGTATCTTTTCTAAACCCATAAGTCGAGTTGAACTGAATAGCGTCGTCTGTTTTTCTTAATTCAGTCCCATCTTGCTTGTTTAAACCATATTTTACAATAAGTTCGTTAACCCATTTATGATTTTTCTTTGCATAAGTTCTTCCAAATTCTCCTTTAAACAAACCTGAAATAGAACTTGTTCCCCGGCACTCCAGTTTACAAAAGCAATTTCGGAAATGTCAAAACCAAGCTGATTTTTTTGGGTCCAGTTAGAAGGCGGTTTAGGAACCTGATTTGGACTTAATGTTGTTTGTATAATCTGGGCAAAGTTATTAGAAGTACACAAAAGCAATAACAGCAAAAGGGTAGAACGCAATAATTTCATTGTGGTAATTTTTGTTTTGGTGTCGCAAAATAATTATTTTGAACCGTTAGAAAAAAGATTTATTAAACTTTTAACGTCAATTTTACACAATTGTTGCAGTTGGTTTACTGTTCCATGTTCAATAAATTCGTCTGGAACACCCAAAATTTCTATAGAATTTTTAAAATTATGTGATGTCGCAAACTCTAAAACTGCACTTCCGAAACCACCATTTTTTACGCCATCTTCGACTGTAATAATGTGTTGGAAAGTTTTGAAAATAGTATTTAATGTGTTGATGTCTAATGGTTTGATAAAACTAAAATTATAGTGGGCAATCTCATCAGAATGGGTCGATTCTTTAAGAGCTTCTATAACATTATTTCCAATTGTTCCGGCCGACAGTACAGCAACTTTCGTACCATCTTTTAAGCATTTTGCTTCGCCCCAATTTATTTTTTCGTAATGTCCGAAATTTTCTACTTCCCAATTTGGAAGAACTCCGCGACCTCTTGGATATCGAATTGCGATTGGATTATCTATTCCTAATTGAACTGTGTACAAGATGTTTTGAAGTTCAATTTCGTTTAATGGAGCATAAATAATCATATTCGGAATCGAACGCAGATACGCAATGTCAAAAACGCCATGATGAGTTGCACCATCTTCGCCTACCAATCCTGCACGATCGAGGCAAAATATGACAGGTAGATTTTGTAAAGCAACATCATGAATAACTTGATCGTAGGCACGCTGTAAAAATGTCGAATAAATATTGCAGTAAACAATCATTCCTTGAGTCGCCATTCCTGCAGCAAGCGTTACGGCATGCTGTTCTGCAATTCCGACATCAAAAGCACGTTCTGGAAATTCGTCCATCATAAATTTTAATGAACTTCCAGATGGCATTGCAGGTGTGATTCCGATTATTTTTTCATTCTTTTTGGCTAAATCTAAAATGGTCAAGCCAAAAACATCCTGATATTTTGGAGGAAGATTTTCTTCCGATTTTAAATGAATTTCTCCCGTCGAAGCATCAAATTTTCCTGGAGCGTGATATTTTACCTGATTTTCTTCAGCTTGTCGCAATCCTTTTCCTTTTGTAGTTACAATATGAAGGAATTTTGGGCCTTTAATCTTTTTGAGACGATTTAATTCTTTGATTAATTTTGGAAGATCGTGACCGTCAATTGGACCAGAATAATCAAAATTCAAAGATTTAATGATATTGTTCTGGCGTGGATTTTTTCCGTTTTTAACCGAAGTAAGGTATTTTTTTAAAGCACCAACACTTGGGTCAATTCCAATTGCGTTGTCATTAAGTATAACGAGAATATTCGCATCTGTAACTCCAGCGTGATTAAGACCTTCAAACGCCATTCCGCTTGCAATTGATGCATCGCCAATGACTGCAATATGCTCTTTGTCAAAATCGCCTTTTAATTTAGAAGCAATCGCCATTCCGAGTGCTTGCAGAAATCGAAGTTGAAGAATGTCCGACACCAAAAGTGTCATAAATGCTTTCGCTTCTTTTTGGAAAACCAGAAATACCTCCAATTTGTCTATTGGTATCAAAATTTTCTCTTCTTTCAGTTAATATTTTATGCCCATAAGCTTGATGTCCAACATCCCAAACCAATAAATCGTTTGGAGTATTAAAAACATAGTGAAGCGCTATTGTAAGTTCTACAACGCCTAAACTTGCTCCCAAATGCCCTTCTTTTACAGAAACTATATCAATAATAAACTGACGAAGTTCTTGGGCAACTTGGGTGAGCTGTTCTTCTTTTAAAAGACGTAAATCAGCGGGATTATATATGTCGGAAAGTAAATCGCTTTTCATTGTAAGGTAAAAAGCAAATTTACGGTTTTAAATTTAATTTTCTCTTAGAGTCTTATTTCAATAAAATGGGCACAGAATATTGCATTCTCACTTTTTTTCCATTCGATTCGCCTGGCAGCCATTTAGGGCATAAGCTTAAAACCCTGATGATTTCTTTTTCGAGAGGTTCTTCAACTGCAGGAGCGCATTCAAGAAATGATACAGAACCATTTTTTTCTACAGCAAATGAAAGCGTAAAATTCAGCTTCCAATATTCAACTTCTTCAGGTTTTTTATATTCTTTCATGAAAAAGTTATGAAATTGTTCAATGCCACCTGGAAATTCTGCGTTAGAATTTGAAACTGTTTTTGCAACTATCAAAGCATCATCTTTTTTTGTTTTATCAGATTTTGATGATTTGTTCTCTTCAACTTCTCTAGATGCTATTGTTGTAGTTTTCCTTATTTTGAGTCGCTCAATTTTTGATATATCTGACGGTGCTTGATCTGATTTTTTTGTACTGATTGCAGTTGTATCTAAAACATCTGGCTTTGTAGTCAAAGTGTCTTTGTTAATATCAATGTTTTTAGCATCCGGCTGTTTGTTTTCTTTGTTTTGACAACCGAAAAGAACTAGAACCATAACTACATACAACGTTGGCAAAAATGATTTGCAATTTATATGAATAGTTATTTTATGTTTAATTTTCATTATTTAAATGTAATTGGCAAAATGAAAGTTGATCGCACATCCCCATTGTTTGTTTTTCCAGGAATCCATTTTGGACCAGATTCTAAAACTTTAATAACTTTTGCTTCATTTTCTGAAGATTCGTTTTTGGTTACTTGAAAATTAGTTAAAGTGCCATCTCTTTCTACTACAAATAAGATTGACATTTCTCCTTTTTTTGAAGCAGTGTAATTTTTTGCAAAGTAAGAATAGAATTTTTTCATTCCGCCTTTTGGAGCAGGTAAAATATCCAAATCAACTGAATTATATATAATGCTATACTTAAAACGATAATATTCAATAGGTTTAGAAGGAACTACCATTCCCATTGTGACTCTTTCTCTTGGTATTTTTGTTTTTTCTTTTTTAGATTCAATCTGATGCCCATAGCAGGAGGAAACATCTTCATCTTGATTTTGTGTTGGATTGTCAACAATTTCAATTTGATCAATTTTTTTCTTGTTGCCTTCTTTATCTGCACAGCTAAACAAAGTGGTTCCCATTGCAATAAACAAAGCGAGAAGAAATATTTTATGGTAGTTTGTCTGCGAATATAAAACGCGATTAGGAATTTGAATCGTAATGTGATCTAACTGTGATTGTTTAAACCTTCCGCAAATTTTTTGGTTTTGGTTTTGAATGAAATAATGCTGAATTTCTTCTGGAAGCATAGAAGTGAAATCCATAACCGTTTTAGAACAGCTTACACAGAAACGCCCATTTTCAGTTGGAGTCATTTGATCCCAGTTTTCATTGCATGGCTTTGGTATTTCGATTTTGTGTACTATTTCCATTTTTCGAGCACTATTGGGAAACTAATTTTTTCTCTTGTTCTTTTTCCATTTTGTTCACCAGGAATCCATTTAGGTGACAGATTTAAAACACGTGTTATTTCTGATTCTAATTTAGGATTTATATCTTTTGGAAATTGAAATGCGACCAACGAACCATCTTTTTCTACTACAAATGAAACAATAATGCGATCTTTTGCATTTTCTACTTCTTCAGGCATTTTAAATTCTTGGGCAAAGAACTCATAGAAAGCGTTAATACCACTTGGATAGTCTGCTTTTGTTTCGATTGCAGCTCCCATATAAAACACAGAATCATCTTCTAATGCGAGATCTTGTGGTACTTTTTTTCACATAAAGGCTGATTTTCATTATATGACAGTTTATCATTTTTTTTGACAAAATTAATTGCGACTATTTTTGAAAGCTTTCTGTTTTTTCTTTCAATGTTTAAACTGTCTTTTTGAACAACAATATTCATTCTGATAGTATCAAGAGTAGGTTTTCCATTAATTATTCTTGGCATCCATTTTACTTTTGAACTTTTTAAAACTCGAATTATTTCTTCTCCAGTTTCATAACCAATATTGTCAAAAACTTTAAATTGTTCTAAAGTTCCAGCTTTATTTACAACAAAAGAAACCTCAATTTCTCCTGTAATTCGTCTGGCTTTTTTAGGAATTTTAAATTCATTTTGAATGTATGTGCTAAATCTCTCTAGCCCCCCAGGATATGCAGGTAATACTTCAAAATTTTCAATAGCAGGAGTGCCAGTGATGGTTTCGTAATGAGGTTCGATATAGGCAATAGATCCTTCCGGAACGGCCTTTATAGGCTCTATGTTGGCATATAAATGAGGTGCAGGAGGTGTTTTTTCAACCAAACGGTCTTCATTGTTTGGTTGATCAGGATTTTTTGGTTCATTGTCTGTTACCACTTCTATTTTATCAATTTTCATTTTATTGCCTTCGGTATCGGCACAACTGAATAAAGTGGTTCCCATGGCGACAAATAATGCCAATAAAAACATTTTATGATAATGGGTTTGAGAATATAAAACACGATCCGGAATTTGAATAGTAATAGTCTCCAATTGTGACTTTCTAAATCTGCCGCAAATTTTTTGGTTTTGGTTTTGAATGAAATAATGCTGAATCTCTTCAGGAAGCATCGATGTAAAATCAACAACAGTTTTAGAACAGCTCATGCAGAAACGGCCATTTTCATTTGGCATCATTTTGTTCCAGTCTTCAGAGCATGGTTCAGGTATACTGATTTTATGTTTTCTTTCCATATTCAAATTTCAAAATTTAAATGTAGTAAAAATAATGAGTAAAGTTTTACTTTTGCAAGTATGATAAATCCTTTCACCGACGAGTATTTTATGAAAAAAGCTTTGCAGGAAGCCGAAATCGCTTACGAAAAAGGCGAGATTCCTGTTGGAGCTATAATTGTTGTGGCTGATAAAGTAATTGCAAGAAGTCATAATTTGACCGAATTGCTGAATGATGTAACGGCACACGCTGAGATGCAGTCCATCACCGCGGCAGACTAATTTTCTTGGCGGAAAATATTTAAAAGATTGTACGCTTTATGTTACACTAGAGCCTTGTCAAATGTGCGCGGGTGCTTTGTATTGGAGTCAGATTTCAAAGATTGTTTTTGGTGCACGCGATGAACAACGCGGATTTTTAAATATGGGAACAAAACTGCATCCTAAAACTACTGTTGTTTCTGGTGTAATGGCAAATGAAGCAACGAGATTTGATGAAACGTTTTTTTCTTGAAAGACGTAAATAAGCTTTAGATACCTTGTAGGGTAGTTTATAAACTTCAACAAAAGTTAAATAATCATTATTAGAGAATTTTCTTCTTAATTAACCCGAAAAATACGTTACTTTTATCGTGATTTAATTCGTGTTTTGCTGTTGTAATTTTTAACGGTATAGCGCATTAAATTCTCAATTTGTTAACCATTAACTCTAGATAAAAGTGAAGGCAAAAGGATTATTTCTCGTATTTTTTGTGTTTTTTATTTTTCAATCCTGCGGGCGCAAATCAGCGGCCGATTTCAATTCCGATTTTTCATTATTCAAAGACTACATTACTAGTTTTACTGGCGGTATCGTTTCTGCAGATTCTGATATTCGCGTGGTTTTGGCTTTCGATAAAAACGATTGGAAACCTAATCAGGAATTAGACGACGATTTGTTTGATATTTCGCCAAGTGTTCACGGAAAAGTTATTGCACTTTCAACAAATACTTTAGCTTTTATTCCAGAGAAAAAACTTAAAATGGGAACAGAATATCAAGTTACTTTAAACTTAGATAAACTGACAGCCATTCCTAAAGAGAAAGAAAAAGAACTTTCTAAATTCAACTTTACAGTTAAAACCGTTAAACAGGATTTTACCATCAATACTGGCGATGTGCAGTCGTACAGCAAAGAATATCAATATTTAAATTGTACGTTAAAGACTGCAGATAATATTGATTTGGAAACCGCCATTAAGCTGGTTAAAGCTAAACATAACGGAAGCGATCTTAAGATTAAGTTCGATAAAAATGTGTCTTCAGGAAAAGAATTTCATTTTATAATAGATAGTATACAACGCCAGTCAGAAGCTTCGAATTTAGAAATTATATATGACGGAAATGATTTCGACATCGATCAGAAAGGACAAATCGATTTTCCGATTACAAGCATCAACGAATTTAAAGTTATAAAGGTTGAAATTCCAGATGGAAACAATCAGCAGGTTTTAATTAATTTCTCCGAGCCTTTAGAAAAAGGTCAGGATTTTGCTGGATTGGTTTCGATTCAGAATACCAATAATTTGAAATTTTCTACACAAGGAAATTTACTAAAAGTATATTTTACGAATCAAAATGCACCTAAAAAAGAAAAGACTGTAACAGTAGTTGCAGAAGAACCAGTTGCAGTAGCTGTAGATTCCGCAGCAGTTGTAGTCGATTCTGCTGCAGTAGCAGTTGATTCTGCCGCCGCAGTTGTAGAAGATGCTGTTGAATATGTGCCAGACGAAGAACCAGAACAAGTTGTTACGGGCGAATTATTATTGGAAGTTTTTCAAGGAATAGAAAGCCAATATGGTAAAAAACTGGAAAACAATTATTCTGATAAAATTTCTTTTGATCAGATAAAACCAAATGTTCGTTTTATTAAAAACGGAACGATTCTGCCAAGTTCAAACAATTTAAAATTAAATTTTGAAGCTGTAAATCTGAGTGCTGTAGATGTTAAGGTGTACAAAATCTACAAAAATAACATTCTGCAATTTCTTCAATACAATGAATTAAACGGCGGACAAAATCTAAAGAAAGTCGCCCAGCCAATTGCCAAAACAACACTGAATTTAAAAGAAAGTACGCTCGTAAATCTCTCTAAATGGAATACGTATGCTTTAGATTTATCTAAAATCATTAAACCAGAACCGGGAGTAATTTACAGAGTAGAGTTTGTTTATAAAAAAGAAATACTCGCTTTACAAATGTGAAACTTCAGAAGGAAATGACGATGAAACTGAGGAAGAAGAAGTGGATGAAAATGATGTAAACTACAGCGGAAACTCTTACGACGATTACTATTATTATGACGATTACGACTGGAGAGAAAGTCAGGATCCTTGTACAGGTTCTTACTATTATAATGCCAGAATTGCAACTAATATTTTAGCTTCAGATTTAGGGGTTATTGCAAAAAGAGGCGAAAATAAATCGTACTTGTTTGCTGTAAACAATATCGTTACAACTGAGCCAGTTTCAAACGCAAGAGTAGATTTATACAACTTCCAACAACAAAAAATTGCAACAGAAGCAACAAGCAGCGAAGGTATTGCATCTTTTCAATTGGATAAATTTGCCTATTTCGCAATTGTAACTTTAGGCGATCAGTCGACATACGTGAAACTGGACGATGGACTTTCGTTATCAGTAAGTAATTTTGATGTTGCCGGAGAGACTTTACAAAAAGGCTTAAAAGGATTTATTTACGGAGAAAGAGGCGTTTGGCGTCCGGGAGATAATCTATATCTGTCATTTATTTTGAATGATGCTGCGAATAAACTTCCGAAATCTCATCCAATCAAATTCAGATTAAACGATCCGAATGGTAAAACAGTTTATCAAACCGTTCAAAAAACAAATGATCTAAACCATTATGCTTTTGTAGTTCCAACCAATCAAGATGCGCCAACAGGAAACTGGGAAGCAATGGTAAGCGTTGGAGGCGCAAAATTCTATAAGAGCATTAAGATTGAGACGATTAAACCAAATCGTTTAAAAATTAAGAATACGTTTAGCAGAAAAACACTTTCGGCATCTTATCCAAATACAGACAATCTTGAGGTAACATGGCTTCACGGTGCAATTGCAAAGAATTTGAATGTAGAAATGCAGGCTAAATTCTCTCAGCAAAGCACAACATTTAAAGGTTATGAAAAATATACTTTTGATGATTTAGCTCGTCAATTCAGCACAGAAGAAATTAATGTTTTTTCAGGAAAATTAAACGAAAACGGAAAAGCATCGGTAAACATTCAGCCAAGATTACAGGGTCAGGCGCCAGGAATGCTTCGCGCTTCATTTATTACAAAAGTGTATGAAGAAGGAGGAGATTTTAGTACAGATGTAATGTCAACGACTTATTCTCCGTACAAAACCTACGTTGGACTTAAAACACCTGAACTGAACAAGTACAGCATGCTCGAAACGAGAACAAACAATCGTTTTGACGTAGTAACGGTTGATGAAAACGGAAGGCCAAAATCAGTTCATAATCTCGAAGTACGAGTTTACAAAGTGGACTGGAGATGGTGGTGGGATTCTTCAAGCGATAATTTATCAAATTATAACTCGTCGAATGCAACTACTTCGTACAAAACTTTTGTAATCAATACCGATTCAAGCGGAAAAGGAAGTTTTCAATTTGCCTTGACAGACGAAGAATGGGGACGTTATTTAATTCGTGTTGCCGACCAGCAAGATGGTCATGCGGCTTCATTGACAGTAAATATTGACTGGCCAATCTGGTCTGGAAAAACACGTAATAGAGACGCTTCAACTGCTAATATGTTAGTTTTTTCTACCGATAAGAAAAATTATGCAGTGGGAGAGAAAGCTCAGATTTCTTTCCCTTCAAGTGAAGGTGGACGCGCTTTAATTTCAATAGAAAACGGATCAAGAGTAGTGCAGACTATTTGGGCTGAAACTAAAAAAGGAGAAACTAAAGTTGAGGTTCCAATTACAGGTGCAATGGCACCAAACGTATATTTTAATATTACATTATTGCGACCACACGCTTCAACCAAAAACGATTCGCCAATTCGTATGTATGGGATTGTTCCTGTTGAAGTTGTAGATAAAAACACTATTTTGGCGCCAACGATTAATATGCCAGATGTTTTAAGGCCAGAACAGCCATTTACAGTAAAAGTAGGTGAGAAATCAGGCAAAGAAATGACATATACAATCGCAGTTGTAGATGAAGGGCTTTTGGATTTAACTCGCTTTAAAACACCAAATGCATGGGATAGTTTCTATGTTCGTGAAGCTTTAGGTGTAAAAACTTGGGACATTTACGATGATGTAATTGGCGCTTATGGCGGAAAAATAAATCAGATTTTCAGTATTGGTGGAGATCAAGATTTAGGAGGTGGAAAAGCTAAAAAAGCTAACCGTTTTAAACCTGTTGTATTGTATTACGGACCATTCAAATTAGAAAAAGGAGAAACAAAATCACATCAATTAAAACTACCTAAATACATTGGTTCTGTTAGAACAATGGTTGTGGCAGGCGATGCAAAAACAAGCGCTTACGGAAGTGTAGAAAAAGCAACACAAGTTAAGAGTCCGTTGATGGTGTTGGCTTCGTTGCCAAGAAAAATTTCACCTTCTGAAAAAGTAACGTTGCCTGTAACGGTTTTTGCAACTGAAAACAAGATCAAAAATGTTTCAATTCAGGTAAAAACAAGCAATGGATTAAAAGTAATGGGAAGTGCGGTTCAAAGCTTGAATTTTGCACAGCCAGATGAAAAAATGGCTTACTTTAATTTGGTTGTCGGATCTGCTACTGGAATTGCAAAAGTTCAGGTAATTGCAACATCTGGAAGCGAGAAATCGGTTTATGATGTTGAAATTGATATGACAAATCCGAATCCAGTTACAAGTACTTTCACAGATGTTGTTTTAACGCCAAATAGCACTAAAACAATTTCATGGAAAACATTTGGAATTGCTGGAAGTAATAAAGCAAGATTAGAAGTTTCGTCAATGCCGTCAATGAATTTGAATGGAAGATTGCAATTCTTAATTCAGTACCCACATGGTTGTGTAGAACAGACAACTTCATCTGTTTTCCCACAATTGTATTTAGACGATGTAGCAGATATTGATGCAAAACGAAAAGATCTGATTCAGAAAAACATTGCGACCGGAATTGCAAGATTGGGTAATTTCCAATTATCAAATGGTGGAATGCCTTACTGGCAAGGAAATACAATTGCAGACGATTGGGGAACTTCGTATGCAGGACATTTCTTGATCGAAGCAGAGAAAAAAGGGTATGTATTGCCAATTAATTTCAAATCAAAATGGTTAGGTTATCAGCAGAAAGAAGCGAAACAATGGCGATTTGAACCAAAATATGGAAATGATTTAGCTCAGGCGTATCGTTTGTATACTTTAGCTTTAGCTGGAAATGCCGATTTATCAGCAATGAACAGATTGAGAGAAACAAAAGGTATTTCGAACGAAAGTATGCTTCGTTTGGCAGCGGCTTATGTTTTAGCAGGTCAAAAATCGGCGGGACAAAGTTTATTCTTGAAAACCAGCATTGATGGAAGTTCAGATAGCTACAGTTATTACTATTATGGTTCGAGCGAAAGAAATAGAGCAATGGCATTAGAAACGATGCTTTTATTAGATCAAAAACAAAAGGCGTTTGTAACAGCAACGAAATTGGCTAAAGAAATGTCGGCTAATCAATGGATGAGTACCCAGACAACGGCTTATTGTTTGTATGCAATGTCAAAATTTGCAGTGAGTAATGGCCCAAAAGGAATCAATATCCAATTCAGTAAAAACGGAAAAGGTGAGACAATAAATACAGGTAAATCGGTTGCAGATCGTAGTTTGTCTGCTGCTTCTGGTACAAACAGTATTACATTGAAAAACAATAAAGCCAATACGGTATATGTTCGTGTATTAAACACAGGAATATTGCCAATCGGACAAGAAAATGCGGTTCAAAGTGACGTTACGGCTTCTATAGTTTTCAAAAATAGAAAAGGAAGTGTAATCAATGTTTCAAGAATTAATCAGGGAACTGAATTTGTTGCCGAGGTTACAATTAAAAATCAAAGAGGAGAAAGTGTTCAAAACGTGGCATTATCACAAATTCTGCCTTCAGGATTCGAAATTGTAAATACTCGTTTCACAGATTACGGAGACGCAGTAAATAATATCGCCGATTATATTGATATTCGAGACGATAGAACAAATTTCTATTTCGGAATGAAAGCCAGAGAAACTAAAGTTTTCCGAATTCTGCTAAACGCATCGTATTTAGGAAACTATTATTTGCCTGGATTGCAATGTGAAGCAATGTATGATAATACATTCTTAGCGAGAACAAAAGGATTCTGGGTTGAGGTGGTGAAATAAAGTTTTTTTAGCCACAGATTATACGAATTAAAAGGATTTTAAATCTGTGTAATCTGTGGGTAAAAAATCTTTGTGATAAAAGGTCTCCCGCAGATTTTGCAGATCAAGCAGATAAAAATAAAATCTGCTAAATCTGTGAGAGAAAAACTTTGCGAACTTTGCGCCTTTGCGGTTAAAAAAACAAGCATTGAAAAATAAAATTAAAGCGTTTTTACAACGCATCATAAACTGGATTAAAAAAAATAAAATAAAATCAGCAATTGCATTTTTGCTCTTGCTGATTTACTATTTTTCGATACCCCGAATGTTATTCAAGGAACCTTACTCGACAGTAATAGAAAGCAAAGAAGGAGAACTTCTAGGAGCGAAAATTGCACGTGACGGGCAATGGCGTTTTCCGGCACAAGATAGCGTTCCTGATAAATTCAAGAAATGCATTGTTTATTTTGAAGACGAATACTTTTATAACCATCCAGGTTTTAATCCCGGAGCGATGATAAATGCTTTTAAACAAAACAGAAAAGCAGGAAAAGTAGTTAGAGGCGGGAGTACGCTGACTCAGCAAGTCATTCGATTATCCCGAAAAGGAAAAAACAGAACCTATTTTGAAAAAATAATAGAAATTATTCTCGCGACAAGACTAGAATTAGGCTATTCTAAAAATGAAATTCTAGAAATGTATGCGAGCACATGCTCCATTTGGGGGAAATGTTGTGGGATTAGAAATGGCTTCGTGGCGTTATTTTGGCGTTCAGTCCAATCAATTATCTTGGGCAGAAAATGCAGTTTTGGCAGTTTTACCGAATGCGCCAAGTTTAATTTATCCTGGAAAAAATCAAATTAAATTGTTGAATAAAAGAAACCGTCTTTTATTAAAACTGCATCAGGAAGGAATAATAGACAAACAGACGTACGAACTATCTATAGAAGAACCTCTTCCTCAAAAGCCATACGATCTGCCTCAAATAGCACCACATTTGTTGCAGAGAGTGGCGAAAAATGAAGAAGGAACAAGAGTAAAAACTACAATTGATTATGCTTTACAAAATCGTGTCAATCAAATTGCTAGATATTATTACAATCAGTATAAGCAGAATGAAGTTCATAATCTAGCTATTTTGGTAATAGATGTTCAGAGTAGAAATGTAATGAGTTATGTTGGGAATTCTCCAGCAGATGCGGATCATCAAAAAGATGTCGATATTATTGATGCACCAAGAAGTACAGGAAGTATTTTAAAGCCACTTTTGTATGGAGCGATGTTAGATGACGGCGAGTTATTGCCGAATACTTTAGTAGCCGATATTCCAACGCAAATTTCAGGGTATACACCTCAAAATTTTAATTTGACATTTGACGGAGCTGTTCCGGCACATCGTGCATTGTCTCGTTCACTCAATATTCCCGCAGTTTTGATGCTTCAGGAATTTACTGTAAACAAGTTTTATGAAGAGCTTCAAAAATTCAAATTAAAAAACATAAATAAAACGCCTGATCATTACGGTTTGTCCCTAATTTTGGGAGGAGCCGAAAGTAATTTATGGGATTTATGCAGGACATACGCTAATCTTTCTTCTACATTAAATTACTTTGCAAAACATCAGGCAAAATATAGGACGAATGAGTTCACAGAGTTAAATTATAAAAACGATTTTAAGCCCGATTTTGGCTCAGAAACAGATCAAAAGAATATTCTAGGCGCTGGATCAATTTGGCTAACATACAACGCAATGGAGGAAGTCAACAGACCTGAAGGAGATGAAGCCTGGAAGTTTTATGACAGTTCGCTTAAAATTGCATGGAAAACAGGAACAAGTTTTGGAAATCGTGATGCATGGGCAATTGGAACCAATTCAAGATATGTAGTTGGAATTTGGGTAGGAAACGCAACGGGCGAGGGGAGGCCAACTCTAACAGGAGTTACCAGTGCCGCGCCAATTTTATTTGATGTTTTTAATTTACTGCCAAGACAAAGATGGTTTGATACACCGTATAAAGATTTATCCGAAGTTGAGGTTTGCCGTTTAAGCGGCTATTTAGCAAAAGACAATTGTCCGAAAATCAAACAATGGGTTCCTAAAAAAGGGAAATCAACCAAAGTATGTCCCTATCATAAAACCGTTCATTTAGATAAAACAGAACAATTTCAAGTAAACAGCAGTTGCGAAAGCATTGAAAATATTGTGACTAAAAACTGGTTTGTTCTGCCTCCTGTTATGGCATGGTATTACAAAAGCCAGCATATAGAATATTTGCCGTTGCCTCCTTTTAAAGAAGGTTGTGAAGGAACACAAACCACAACGATGGATTTTATTTATCCAAAAGCAAATAGTAAAATATATTTAACAAAGGATTTTAACAGCAATATACAGCCTGTAATTTTAAAAGTAGCGTATTCTGAAAGGGATAAAGAATTGTTTTGGTATGTTGATGATGTATATAAGGCTACAACTAAAACCTTTCATGAACTGCCTATAACTCCAACAACAGGAACGCATTATATTACGGTTGTAGATGCTTCAGGAAATGAAATTAGAAGAAAAATCGAAATTGTAAGAGAATAAGTTACATCATTTTCATTTGTGTATAAATCTTTTTTGGTTTAGTAGTAAGTCTAAATGTTGTATTGATAGTGAACCCTTTTATTTCTGGTATTTTGTTGTCTGAAAATGGTTTTGAATAGCCGAATCCTAAATCCATCATATTAAATAATGTCAAGCCTGAAACAATATATGCATGTTTAGTAGACGCACCTCCTTTTAAAAACAATAAATATTGAGTATTGTAGGATAAATGAAAATCAGGAAGACCAAAATAATTTCCGTTGTAACTGTTTGTAATTCCGTATCCTGCTCCTAAAAAGAATTTATTGTAACTATCTGTATTTAAGCACAATTCAACTCCGGCACTAAACAAGCTTTTATTTGCTGTTGAATAATTTAAATCAAAAATTAAAGGAAAGTCTAAAGTCTTTTTAAGTGAAAGAAAAGCAGAGTCTGTCAGCGTTCCATTTTGATTATACCATTTTGCATTTCCTGTTAAATAGGTTCCATTTTCATCCGTCGAAAAACCTTCGAATTGAAGATTATTTGTGCCGATGTAATAATAGTTGAGAGGATACGTCTGTTTAACTCCTCTTTGAAGCCAGCAGGCTCCAATAGGTCTGTTCTGCTGTTTGATTCGGTAATAAACGGCCTTATCTTTCGTCGTTATTTTCCAATTTTGATCAACGAAAATGGTATCATTCTGAGCAGATATTCTTGAAAGGTTTAAAAATGAAAGAATGAGAATAAGACTAACTGTCTTAAAACGTATAAAAAAAGAATAGGTAAGCATTTTGCAAATTAAAAGAAAGATTTTAATTTGTAAATGTAAGAATAATATTAAAAATAATGCGATTTAAAACAAAAAAACCGCCAATCTCACGAAAGGCGGTTCTTTTTTTTATTCTGTAATAACATTTCCTTTTTTGTCGTAGAAATGATACTCTAAATACGTGTAAGCGTCACGAGGTATGATTTTCACCCATTTCTTATGTTCAAAAAACCATTTTGAACGTAATGATGGAAAACCTTTGCTGAGGTATGCAGCCACAAACGGGTGTGTATTAAGCACAACTTTATTGTGGGTTTTTAAAAGTCTTTCTAAATCAGCGGTGATCTTATCAATGATTAAAATTGGAGCTTCAATTTCACCATTATGTTTGTTAGGATCTTCCTCTCTGGTTTTGATATTCACTTCTGGTCTTACGCGCTGTCTTGTAATCTGGACCAAACCAAATTTACTAGGCGGTAATATTTTATGTTTTGCTTTATCGTCGCTCATTTCTTCTCGCAAGAAGTCGAACAAAACTTTCCTGTTTTCTGGATTAGACATATCGATAAAATCAACTACGATAATTCCGCCCATATCACGCAGACGTAGTTGTCTTGCGATTTCAGCAGCGGCAATCATATTTACTTCCATGGCTGTGTCTTCTTGGTTGGTCGCTTTATTAGAACGGTTTCCGCTGTTTACGTCTATAACGTGAAGAGCTTCGGTATGTTCAATGATAAGATAAGCACCTTTACTCATGGAAACAGTTCGGCCAAATGAAGTTTTGATTTGTCTCTCTATATTGTATTTCTCAAAAATCGGAGTGTCATTTGATTGATAAAACTTGACAATCGATTGTTTTGAAGGAGCAATTTCTTGCAGATATTCCTTCGTTTGATGGTACAACTCTTCATCATCTATTTGAATACCACTAAAGGTATCATTGAATACATCTCTTAATATTGAAGAAGCTCTATTTAGCTCTCCTAATACTTTTGATGGATGATGAGCAGTTGGTAATTTTTTACACATTGCAGACCATCTGCCAAGCAGGTTCTGCAAATCTTTTTCTAATTCGGCTACGTTTTTGCCTTCTGCTACTGTACGAACAATAACACCAAATCCTTTAGGTTTGATAGATAGAACAAGTTTTTTTAGACGATCCTTTTCTTTTTTGTCTTCTATTTTTTGAGAAATAGAAACACGATCAGAAAAAGGAACTAGAACGATAAATCTTCCGGCAAGAGAAAGCTCAGCACTTATTCTTGGACCCTTGGTCGATATAGGTTCTTTAACTACTTGAACTAAAACAGATTGATTGGCACTTAAAATATCAGTAATGATGCCATCTTTGTCAATCTCTTTTTCAAACTGAAAGGTTTTTAGGGAGAAATCTTTTAATTTACCTGCGCTTACAAGTTTTATGAATTTCAGTTGGGAAGCTAAGTTTGGACCTAAATCATGATAGTGTAAAAAGGCATCTTTTTCGAAGCCTACATTTACAAAAGCAGCATTAAGTCCGGCAACTGGTTTTCTGATTTTAGCAATAAAAATATCGCCAACCTGAAAGTTGCTTTTCTCTTCTTCTTTGTGCAATTCAATTAGTTTTCCATCTTTTAATAAGGCAAAATCTACGGCATCAGAACTAGATCTAATGATTAATTCTTTATTCACACTGTAAATTTTTATCTGTTTTTTCAGAAAATAGAAAAAAGAGAGAAGAGTATAGATTATAAAAATCTAAAATCTTAGGTCTAAAATCTAAAATCTTATCTACAGATGGATTAAACAATATTTTAACAGGTATTAACCCGAAGGAGTTATTTTGTCAGTTTTTAGTTCCGGTAAGCAGTTTCAAGTCGCAAACTGTAATCTGTGACTGAGACTATAGAACTCCAATTTCAATGAACGTTTAAAAAGAAAAAAGTAGTTTAAAACTACTTTTTTCTTTTTGTGGCGGTTAGCTCTCGCTCTTTTTTTACGTTTGTGAGTCGCTACCTTATGTCTCTTTCTTTTTTTACCACTTGGCATATTGTGTCAGATTTTATGTTAATTAATATTATTTTGCTTCGTTGTTTGTTTTAACCCCTTCTACAAAAACTTTTGCAGGTTTAAACGCAGGAATGTTGTGTGCTGGAATTTTAATAGTAGTGTTTTTAGAAATGTTTCTTCCAGTTTTTTCAGCTCTAGTTTTAACGATAAAACTACCGAAACCTCTAAGGTATACATTGTCTCCAGTTTCTAAAGAAGTCTTCACTTCTTCCATAAAAGTTTCTACTGTTGCTTGAACGTCTCCTTTTTCAAGACCTAGTTTCTCTGAAATCTTCGCTACGATATCTGCTTTCGTCATTTTCTTTCCTATTTTATTTTATAAATGGTGTACTATTTTTTTGAGTTTGCAAATATAGGAATTAAAAAAATAATTAATCAAGCTAATTCGTTAAATTTTAATTACATAAACATTTACTTTTGCAATCTAAGTATTTTGCAATGGATTTTTATAACATATTGATAAAATGGTATTTACAGAACAAGCGTGATTTACCGTGGCGAAAAACGGTCGATCCGTACCAAATTTGGCTCTCAGAAATTATGCTTCAGCAAACGCGAGTTGCGCAAGGAATGCCTTACTTTTTCTCATTTACCAAGGAATTTCCTACTGTAAAAGATTTGGCAGATGCGCCAGAAGAGAAGATTTTGAAACTTTGGCAAGGCTTAGGATATTATTCTCGTGCTCGAAATCTTCATAAAACTGCTCAATATATAAGTAATGATCTAAATGGAGTTTTTCCTGATTCTTATAAAGAGCTTTTAAAACTTAAAGGTGTTGGCGAATATACAGCTGCCGCAATAGCTTCTTTTTCGTATAATGAATCTGTTCCTGTTGTAGATGGAAACGTATTTAGAGTATTATCTCGCTATTTTGATATAGAATCTGATATTGCGCTTCCGGCAACTAAAAAAGAGTTTGTTGCTTTAGCACAAGAATTAATGCCAAAAGATAATCCTGCAATTTTTAATCAGGCCATAATGGAGTTTGGCGCGCTCCAATGTGTTCCTAAAAGTCCTGATTGTTCTGTTTGCGTTTTTAATGAAAGTTGCGCTGCATTGCAAAAAGGAAAAGTTAACAAGCTTCCCGTGAAATCGAAAAAAGTAAAAGTGACCAATCGTTACTTTAATTATTTGATATTAGAAGATGTCTTAGGAAATACATTAATTCAAAAAAGAACTGCAAAAGGAATCTGGCATAATTTATATGAGTTTCCGTTGTTGGAAACAGAAACTATTGCCGATTTTGATTTGGTTTCTAAAAAAGCCAAGAACGAAATTTTTTCAGATTATACTATTATAAGTATAGAAGATTACAGTGAATCGACCGTAATTCATAAACTTTCGCATCAGCATCTGCACATACAATTCTGGAAAATTAGAGTGCAAGATAAAATCGAAAACGGAATAGATTCTCAAAAATTAAAAACTTTTCCTTTTCCTATTGTGATATATAATTTTATAGAAAAGCAAGAAATAAATTGCTAAAAAAATGTATCTTTGGGAGAAATACCACCAAAAACTATGAACGGAACATTAAATAAAGTGATGCTTATTGGCCATTTAGGCGATGATGTAAAGATGCATTATTTTGATGGAGGAAACTGCATCGGACGTTTTCAATTGGCTACCAATGAGGTGTATATCAATAAAACGACCAATGAAAAGATTACTTCTACAGAATGGCATAATTTGGTTGTGCGTAATAAAGCCGCAGAGATTTGCGAAAAATATCTTTCTAAAGGAGATAAGATTTATGTTGAGGGAAGAATAAAATCTCGTCAATGGCAAACAGAAGATGGAACCACTAAATATACTACAGAAATTCAGGTTACTGAGTTTACTTTCCTGACAACCAAAAAAGAAACTGCATATACAAAACAAAACCAAGATACAGAGTCGCCAAAAAATACTAACTTTGACGCTCCTGAAGGGCTCCCGATTAATGATCTGCCCTTTTAAGTGATGTTTAACTAATTTTATACAATTTGGACCCAGAGCCCAGTTTACTTTTTTCTACAAATCTTGACGCTAATTTAATTATTGGTTTCGTCGGAATTTTTATTTTATTATTTCTTTCGGCAATCGTTTCTGGTGCCGAAGTAGCCCTTTTTTCTTTATCACAGCAAGATATCGATGATTCTTTAAACGATAATCCTGCAAAAGGTAAAATTATTTCGAACTTATTAGACAAGCCTAAAAAGCTTTTGGCGACTTTGTTGGTTGCTAATAATTTTTTCAACATTGGCGTAGTCATTTTATTTGCTTACATGGGGCAGAATATTTTTGCCAATGTAAGTTCGTCAGCTTTTAAATTTACTCTAGAAGTTATCTTGGTAACTTTTTTAATTTTATTGTTTGGTGAAGTTCTTCCTAAAGTTTACGCAAGCAGAAACAGCATTCGTTTTGCTAAAGGCGTCGCTTATCCGCTGGCATTTTTAGATAAAGTGCTTTCTCCAGTAAGTTTGCCAATGCGTGCATTTACAATATATTTACAGAATAAATTAGGCAAGCAAAAGAATAATTTTTCTATTAATCAGCTTTCTCAGGCTTTAGAATTAACAGATTCTGAAGGAACTTCGACAGAAGAACAAAAGATTTTAGAAGGAATTGTTTCTTTTGGAAATACAGATACAAAGCAAGTAATGAGTCCGAGAATAGATATTTTTGCATTGGAAATATCAGAAACTTTCTCAGAGATTTATCCCAAAATAATTGAAACTGGTTTTTCGAGAATTCCTATTTATCGTGATAATATTGATCAGATTGAAGGAGTGCTTTTTGTGAAAGATTTATTGCCTCATATTGATAAAGAAGAGTTTGACTGGACTTCTTTAATCAGAGAAGCTTTTTTTGTTCCTGAGAATAAAAAATTGGACAACCTTTTGAAGGATTTTCAGAGCCTAAAAAGCCATTTGGCAATTGTGGTTGATGAATATGGAGGAACGTCTGGATTGGTTTCGTTAGAAGACGTTATTGAAGAGATTGTTGGAGATATTAGTGATGAGTTTGACGATGAAAACCTGAACTTCTCACAAATAGATGAGAATAATTTTCTTTTTGAAGGAAAAATAAACCTGAAAGATTTCTATAGAATTGTAGATGTTGACGAAGATGTTTTTGAAGCTCATAAAGGAGAAGCCGAAACATTAGCTGGATTTATTCTAGAAATTTTAGGTAATTTTCCGAAAAAAGATCAAAAAGTACCTTTTAAAAACTGTATTTTCACAATAGAAACAGTAGATAAAAAGCGTGTAAAACAAATAAAAGTAACCATAAATTAAAATGTTTAATAGAATACTTTCAATAACAGCAATTTTGCTTGCTCTAACGGTTATAAGCTGTAAAAATGATGTTTTGCCAAAACCTGCGAGTTATCTGCGATTGGATTATCCAGAAGCAAAATATGTGAATTTTGAAAACAATTGCCCATTTGCTTTTCAGATGAATGAAGACGCTATTATAAAAGGCGAAAAAGAATGTGGTTTTGCAATTACCTATCCAAAGATGAAAGCGACCATTTATTTGACGTACAAGCCAGTAAATGGCAATATTGATAAATTGCTACGTGACGCCCAAAAGCTGACTTACGAGCACGTTATTAAAGCTGATGATATTTTAGAACAACCGTATTTAAATCCAGAGAAAAAGGTTTACGGAATGTTTTATCAAGTTGATGGAAATGCAGCGACAAATTCTCAGTTCTACGTTACCGACAGTACAAAACACTTTTTAATTGGTTCGGTATATTTTTATGCAAAACCAAACTTTGATTCGATTATGCCTGCAGCGAGTTATGTTAAGAATGATATGCAGCGTTTGATGGAAACATTGAAATGGAAATAAAAATAAAAAGGATTCAAATTGAATCCTTTTTATTTTTTTAGCGTAAGAAAAATTATACTTTTGTTTTGAGTTGATAGATTGAATCTGTAACGTACAGAAAGATTGGTGTTTTTTACGGATTGCTTTATTTTTTATTTCTAATAATTATCTTTGAATTATGAGCATATTAACGAAACCAAGTCATATAGGGCGAAAAATAAGCCGTATTCGTGAACTGAAAGATATGAAGCAGGAAGCATTGGCTCAGGCTTTAGGAACTAATCAACAAGCAATATCTGCTATGGAAAACAGTGAAACTATTGATGATGATAAACTCAAAGAAGTGGCAAAAGCCCTTGGCGTAACTGTGGAAGCAATTAAGAATTTTTCTGAAGAAAATATGATAAATTACTTTAATACTTTTACTGATCATAGTGCAGGAACTTTCAATAATCATTGCACTTTCAATCCGTTAGATAAAATGATGGAACTTGTAGATGAAAATAGAAAACTATATGAGCGTCTGTTAGAATCGGAAAAAGAGAAAAATGCTTATTTAGAGAAAGGATTTAAAGAGAAGTAATCTTTAGTTAAAATATTAAATGAATTAAAAAAGGCGCTCAAATTTGAACGCCTTTTTAAGTTTATTAATTTAGAATTTAAGACTTAAAATTCGAAACCTTATATGTTTTTCCGTCTCCAGTTTCTTGAACTACTTTTGTTAAAGATTCTGAGTTTTGGATTGTTTTATCAAAACTTACAGTTGCAGTTTTTTTGTCAAAATCAACAGTTGCTTTTTCAACTCCGTCAAGATTTGCTAATTCTTCTTCAATTGTTTTAGCGCATCCAACAGCGCAAGTCATTCCGTCAATTGTGAAACTTGCAGTTTGAAGATTTTCAGCGACGATTGGTTTGTGTTCTTTTGGAGCACTTTTTTCTGCATTTACGACTTCAAGGCTTTTGTCTTCTGCTTTTTTACAACCAACAAATACTAAACCAGCGATTGTTGCGGCGATTAAGATTTTTGAAATTTTCATTATATATAAATTTAAAAATTGCGAATTAGATTCTTGCAAAATTAATAAAAAGAGAATGCTTAGTTCGTAAAATAATTACAAATTTGCAATAAAATACAAATTATGGAAACAAAACAGTTAAAGTGGGTTTACTTAACTATTCTCTCTCTTATTTGGGGAAGTTCTTTTATTCTGATAAAAAAGGGATTGATTGGGTTAACGGCAATTCAAGTCGGTTCGTTCCGAATTATTTTTGTCAGCGCTGTTTCTGTTGATTGTAGGTTTTAATAGCTTAAAAAAGATTTCGCGTCGTCAGTGGAAATATGTTGCGATAACTTCACTGTTTGGAACTTTTATGCCAGCTTATCTTTTTGCTATTGCCGAAACCCAAGTAAATAGCTCTATTGTGGCGATTTTGAATTCGCTTACGCCTTTAAATACTTTAATTTTAGGAATTATAGCATTTGGGATTCAGTTTCAAAAAAGGCAGGTTTTAGGTGTTTTCGTAGGGCTCGCTGGCTGTTTGCTTTTGGTTTTAAGCGGAGATTCTTCTAGCGGAACTCAAAATTATTTGTATGTGCTATTGGTTGTAATTGCGACGCTTAGTTATGCAATCAATGTCAATTTAATTAAAAAATATTTACACGATTTAAATTCTGTAAGTATTACAACAGGAAATTTTGCAGTTTTGCTTTTACCGGCATTAATCATTTTAAGCACAACCGATATTAGCCAGAAAATACATTTTGCAGAAACGCAAGATTCTATACTTTTTGTGGCAATTTTAGGTGTTTTAGGAACTGGAATCGCCAATATTCTTTTCTTTAAATTAATTCAGATGTCGTCGCCTGTATTTGCAACATCGGTAACATATTTGATTCCGATAGTTGCCTTCTTTTGGGGGTTATTAGATAACGAAATGTTGACACCAATTCAGTCTGTAGGAGCGTTTATTATTTTGATTGGAGTCTATTTATCGGCTAAGAAGTGATTTTGAATTATGAGTTATGAGTTATGAGTTATGAGCGGACTTCTAATTCGTTCAAACTGACAACCTGGTAATAAAAAAAAGGCTTTGTCAAAGTTTCAAACTTTGACAAAGCCTTAAAATCTTAAACACTTAGCAACTTAGTATCTCAGAACCTTAGCACCTTAAAGAAAATCCTTCTCAGAAACGCCTTCGTTTATTTTAATATCAGACATTTTGATATCTAATTCAAAGCCAACATTTTGAACTAAATTAAAAGGAACTTTAATGCCTTTTACTTCTTTATAATCGTTAAAATTGGTGATTTGTTCTACTGATTTTCCGCCTTGCTCACGAACTTTAGATTCGGCTGTTTTTAAGCCAGATTTAACGTCATAATAATACTTTGTTTTACCGTCTTTAATTACGTAAGCATCACTTCCGTTAATTGGTTCAATTCCTTCTACTTTTAGGTCGGTTCTCTTTGCAAGTTGTAATTCTTCAAATGGCGCTGCATTTGCTTTCATTTCGGCTAAATCTTCGCCTTCAAGGTTTTTTCTTTTTCCTTGTTGTTCTACATAAGCGCCTTTTTCATTCACAACTTGTTTCATTAAATTCATAGTTCCCATTGAAAGTGAAACCATCATTTTTCCTTTTGAATCTAATTTAGAAGTAAAAGTTAATGGAGTAGGAGCTTGAGGAACAGTTGTAGAGCCGTTCATGTATAAAGTTTTTACTGCGCTAACCGCTTTTTCTCCTCCAATTGCATTGATATAGTTTTCAAAAACTGTTTTAGCGCTAATATCTTTAGGAGCTTCTTTTTTTGTCGCGGGTTTTTCAACAGGATTTCCATATTTATCGAAATAATAAATCGGAATTTGTAATTTTTCTAAACCAGAAATTACATCCGATCCTTTTCCGACAATCACAATACGCATATTGTCCAATAAGAAATATTTGTTTGCAACACGATAAATATCGTCTGCAGTAACATTATTGATTGTTTGGATGTATTTTTCGTAGAAATCGGCAGGAAGTTTTTCTGTTTCAATGTTCAAAGCGTAACGTGCAACAGCTTGCGGTTTTTCAACTTGCATTACAAATCTTCCAATATATCCAGCTTTTACATTTCTTAAAACTTCTGGATCAACTCTTTCTGTTCTAATTCGTTTTATTTCTTTTACAAATTGAACAACAGCACTATCTGTTACAGTGTTTCTAACTGCTGATGAAGCTTTAAATTTGGTAACATATTTTCCGCTTCCAATGCTAGAATTTGCGCCATACGTCCAAGCATGTTCTTCGCGTAAATTCATATTTAAGTAACTATTGAAATCGCCTCCAAGAATTTGATTTGCAATTACTGCAGGGAAAAAATCGGGATCGCTCATTCTTAAATTTACAGTATTTACTAATGAAATTTCAGATTGAACCGCATTTGGAACATCAACAAAATCAATTTGTAAGTTTGAAACATTCGTCGGATTTGGGTAAGTGTTTTTTGGTGTCGCTTGCTTTTTCCATCCGCTGAATAATTTCTCAACAGCAGCTTTTACTTCTTTAAATTTGATATCTCCAATAACAACTAAATAAGCGTTTTCTGGAACAAAGTAAGTATTGTAGTTGTTTTGAACATCTGCAAGCGTTACATTTTTTACAGTTTCTTCAGAAAGATATTCTCCTGTTGGATGATTTTTTCCGAAAGCTAAAACATCGACCACTCGGTTTGAAATAGCAGGAACGCTTTTTTCGTCAGCTTTAAGGCCTTCTAAAAGTTTTGCTTTTTCTTTGTCAAATTCGGTTTGAGTGAAATTTGGCTGTAAAGCGCCTTCTGCTAAAAGTTCTAAAACGCGTGCAGAATATTTTGATAATGAACTTGCATAAGCACCTTGAGAAGTAAAATTGATATTAGCTCCATAAAAATCAATTTCTTCGTTAAAGGCCTCTTTGGTTGTTTTTTTAGTTCCGTTTCCAATTAAGCTACTAGTTAATTCGTCAACGCCTTTTTTGTTGCCTTCAGTAAAAGGAGCGTTGTCTAAAGTAAGTGTAAAGCTAACTCTAGGCAATTTATGGTTTTCAACAACCAAAACCTTCATTCCGTTTGCTAAAACAAAGGTCTGCGGTTTTTTGATGTTGACTACTGGGGCATTTCCTGGTTTGGGTTGTGGACGATCTTGTGCTTGCATAATTCCAGTTAGGAAAATAAGGATTAAAAAAGGATATATTTTTTTCATGATTCGATATTCTTAGTTTTGAGATTTGGCAGTTGGAACATAATCTAAAATCAAACGTTGGTTCGGGTTTAAATATTTCTTGGCAACTTCTCTTATTTCTTCTCTTGTTATAGAATGATAAATGTCGATTTCGGTATTAATCAGATTTACATCGCCATAAAGTAAATAATATGAAGCTAGATTTTCTGCAATTCCTTCTACGCTCGAATTGGCATTTACATAATTGTTATCGAATTTGTTTTGTAATTTTTCGTAATCTTTTTCAGAAATAAGATCGGTTTGAATTTTTACAATTTCCTCATCCATTTCTTTTAAAATATCGGCTGTTGTGTATGGAGCCATTGGAAGACCATACAGAATATACATTCCGTAATCTTCTTGGCTAAAACCTACAGCACCAATTTGCAACGCCATTTTTTTGTCGTCTACAATTTTCTTGTACAGTTTAGAACTTTTTCCATCACTTAAATAAGATGAAATTAAATCTAAAACCCTTGCATCCCTTGTTTTCATTGAAGGCGTTCTGTAAGAAGCTACAATCATCGGAATCTGGATGTTTGGATCTTCGTAAGTAGCTTTAATCGTTTGAGTGATCGGATCTTCTGTATAGGTTTGTTTTTTAACTTCTTCGCCTCGCGGAATTGGTCCAAAATATTTCTGAATCCATTCTTTTGTTTTTGTTTTTTCGAAATCTCCAGCAACCACTAAAACGGCATTATTTGGAGTATAGAATTTTTTGTTGAAAGCTTGGAATTCTTCAAGAGTTGCAGCATCCAAATCTTTCATAGAGCCAATAGTGGTCCATCTGTAAGGATGATTTTTGAACATATTCTTTTTAACCTCGGGAAGAATATTTCCGTATGGCTGATTGTCGTAACGCATTCTTTTTTCTTCTTTAACTACTTCATTTTGCGTGTCAACTCCAATTTTATTAATAATAGGATGCATCAGTCTTTCAGATTCCATCCATAGACCAAGTTCTAAACTGTTAGATGGAAAAACTTCATAATAATATGTTCTGTCATCAGAGGTATTTGCGTTGTTTACACCTCCGTTAGCAGTAACAATTTTCATCCATTCTCCGCGTTTTATATTTTGGGTTCCTTCAAATAATAGATGTTCAAAAAAATGTGCAAAACCAGTTCTGTCTGGGCGTTCGTCTTTTGATCCAACATGATACATTACCGAAGTGATCACGACTGGAGCCGAAGGGTCATTGTGTAAAATGACATGTAGCCCATTGTCTAAATCGTATTCTTCGAAAGCTACTTTTTGGGCATGAGCCACTCCGCCAAGCATTAATGCAGACACTTAACATCATTATTGATTTTTTCATAAAGATTAATAATTTTAAAATATCAACAGTAGTAGGTAGACAAGAGTTGATTTTGGTTACACCAAAAATAGTTTTTTTTAATTAGGTATTACAGATTTGTTTTTAAATTAATGTGATTTTAACAATCTTTTACTTTAAAATAATTTTGTTTTTGATGTAGAACTGCCTGAAAAACAAGGTTTTTTTAAGTAAAAATATTTTTGCTTTTAGGGATTGCACAGTAAATTATTAGTTGTATATTTGCAACCTTAAAAATCAATAAATCAATTTGGTATGTATGCAATCGTAGAGATAGCAGGGCAACAATTTAAAGTAAGCAAAGACTTAAAGGTTTATGTTCACCGTTTAGCTAATGAAGAAGGTTCAAAAGTTTCTTTTGACAAAGTTCTTTTATTAGATGATAACGGAAATGTAACTTTAGGCGCCCCAGCTATAGAAGGTGCTTCAGTAGAAGCTAAAGTGTTACAACACTTAAAAGGTGATAAAGTTATCGTTTTCAAAAAGAAAAGAAGAAAAGGATACAAAAAAAGAAATGGTCACAGACAATATCTTACACAAATTGTAATTGAAGGTATTACTGCAGCAGGAGGAACTAAAAAAGCGGCACTAAAAAAGCAGTTGTAGCAGAAGAAGCGACTACTGAAGAAGTAGAAGCTCCAAAAGCAAAAAAGCGACTCCAAAAGCAAAAAAAGAAGCTACTAAAGAATAATAACAATATTTAAACTCATACGTCATGGCTCACAAGAAAGGTGTCGGTAGTTCGAAGAATGGTAGAGAATCAGAATCAAAACGTCTAGGCGTTAAGATTTATGGTGGTCAAGCCGCTATTGCTGGAAACATCATCGTTAGACAAAGAGGTTCAAAACACAATCCAGGTGAAAACGTTTACATTAGTAAAGATCACACTCTTCACGCAAGAGTTGCTGGAGTTGTTAAGTTCCAAAAGAAAAGAGATAACAAATCTTATGTATCTATTATCCCATTCGAGGCATAATAATCATAGATTACTTTTTATAAAAAACCCGTTCAGAAATGATCGGGTTTTTTGTTTTTTATACTTTTATAAAGACTTTAAAACTTATATTTACTTTTATGTTTGTTTTCATTGTCCTAAATATTAAAAGTTGAAAAAAATAATAATACTTATACTGCTGTGTTGTTTTAGTGCTTACGGAAAAGCTGTTTCAGATAATAATGTTAGCAGTTATTTAAATTCGTTAAGCGAAGAACAGAAAAATGTTTTGTATGAATTTGAAGTTCTTAAAAAGAACGGTTTTGAAACAGAACAATTCTGGATGAAACACAAAAATGAATTTTCAAAAATTGATGATAAAGTACGAGATCAATTAGCTTTAGAAGTTTTTGCTAATTCTAAAATAGTGTATGCTCCGCCAAAAGGTTCTGCAGTTCAATTCTGGCTACAAGCGCAATCGCTGGCAAATTGGATGTTTTATCTGTCTGCATTTATTGCTATTTGTGCTATTCTAGCTTTGTTTAAGCGATATTGGAGTTTGTTGATTGATTTTGTTATTAGGCATTTAGCGCCATTATTAAAGTTTTTATTTTCACCAATCTTGTTGACTTACGAATTGCTGATTGCAAGCGCTTTTTGTATCTATTACGGAGTTTCTATAGATGAATTTGTACTTCGTACAGTTGTGATTCATGTAGGACTGTGTTTGTTGTGGAGTCAATCTACAGCTCTTTTTACGAAAGAATATTTAATTAAACGGTATATTTTTAAAATAGAAAATAACTTTTGGGGTGAAAACTCTTGGGAAGCGGTAAAAACAATTTGTCTTCCTGCTTTATGTCTTACGCTTGCGCTTTTGTATGTGCTATACAGAGTTCCGCAAGACATTTTTTATAACTACGAAATTGTATTATCAGGAATTGCGACAATTTATGCTTTGCCTTTTTGGCGTACTTTAGAAAAGTATTTATATCCGGTTTTATTTCCCTTTAAAAATGATAGAAGAGAAAGAGGTATAAATTCTCTTGGCGGATGTACTGTAATTGCTGTTGTTGTAGTTTTAGTGCTGATTTTTCAAGACAATTTTCTTTTTTATAATGTTATTGCCGCTTTAATAAGTTTGTTGGCGATATCGTTCTTAATTTTGTCCTTGAAAATGAACTACAGATATGATTTCAGAAATTATTACTATCTGCAATTTGTAACCGTACTTTTTTTAAGTTTAACTTTCTTGTACGGCTTCAGTTATCATTTAAATGAAGTTGTTTGGTTTTCGCTGATAGGAACAAGTGCTTATGTAGTCATTAAATATTTTGAAATATTTTCGTTTTTCTCTGATTGGAAAAGAAGTAAAGCTTGGGCTTGGAAACTGCTAGGGGTGGCAGCCTTATTGTGGTTGTTGGCTAAAGGAATTTTATATGTTTCTAAAATCATATATAGAGTTTAAAATAAAAAAACCGAAGCTTGTGCCTCGGTTTTTATTTTTGTATTAGAATTTTTAAATCCTTATTCAGTATCCTTAGTTTCCTCTAAATCTTCAGTCTTTCTTCCCACTTTTACTTTTGGATTATCTTGTGTTCCTGTAACTGTCAGCGGAATTCCGAAAATACCGAAAGGAGGCAATCCTAAACGCATTTTAAGGTTCAGTCTTCCATCTAAGCTTGATGTCCCTTCGATTCTTGGTCTAAAGCCTGCAAATTTAAATTTAAAACGTTCTACGGTAATAATATTGTTTTTAACTGTTGTTTTAATATCAACTTTTGAAAGATCTGGATTTTTTATAGATTCCGTATTTGTTTGTTTACTTACGGCATTAAACATTTTCAGACCTCTTACTTTTACATCTTTTACAGAAAGTGTTCCGCCGCCCACAAGAGAAGGGTAGACAGGATCCATATTTGCGTTTAAACGGCCTTTTAATTGATAATCTAAAGAAACAATTCCTTGCGCTTTCTCTGCTGCACTTGCCATTTTCCTGAAAACTTCAATTTCGTTATAGGCTCTTTTAATATCAAAATCTGTAGCTTTTATTGCATAATCAAAATTTGCTTTTTGCGGAGTTACAGCTTGATAATTGGCATTCATAGAAACATTGCATCCAATTAAATTAAAGCCAGTATTCTGCATTGTTAATTTACCATTCTTCATGGTTAAATTTCCAGTTGCATTTTGCAGGTTTAATTTGTCAAAATTTACTTTTTGGGCATTTGCAATCAGCTGTAAGTTCAGATTGCTTGGAATAATAATTACGCCAGTTTGTGTGTTGTCTGATTGTTTTACTTCTGTTTTTGGAGCAGAGCTTTGCGTTACAGGTGTATTTGGGTCTACGCTTGACATAAATTCATCAACATTGATATATCGAGAAGAAACTTTAAAAGAGCCTTTTAAAACGCCTGTATTGGTCATTACATAATTGAAAACATTTTGTAAATAACCATTCATTTTAAAATCTGATTGTCCATAAGCGGCCAAGAAATTATTGAACGACATTTTATCCTGATTAATTTTGAAAATACCTTCTTTGATGATGAATTTCTTTGGAAGATATTCAGAAGCAATTCCGATGTTTCTTAATTCAAGTGTCCCTCTATTATTTAACTTGCTGTAATTTCCTTTTTCTGCATCGCTTTGTTTTCCTTTTAGCGATACATCAGCTTTTACGAAACCATCCAGATCAAGTCCTTTTTGAGAGAAAACTTTATAAATTCTGCTAACATCCAATTCGCCTTTTGCTTTTATGTCGTAATTTAAATCGTCAAAATTGCTTAAATCGGCTTGTACAAAAACTGGTTTTCCTTCAAAAGTAAATTGAGTTGGTGTTAAGCTTACTTTTAAATCTTCAAAAGTTCCTTTTTGGTTTACGATTTTAGATTTAATCGTAATATTTGTAATAGGATTTGGATAGTAAGGTGTTTTTAAATATCCATTATCCAAATTAAGGGTTCCGTTTGTAACAGGAAAACGTTTGTTCTTTTGGTCAAATACTCCATTTGCTTTTATATCTCCAGCTAAAGCTCCTTTTAATTCAATATCAGGAATTCCAAGTGCTTTGGTTAGTTTTTCAAGATCAATTTTAGCTTTAAAATCGGCATTGATTTCTGGTGTGTTTATTCCTTTCACCAAAAACTTAGATTTTAAATAATCCTGATTAATATTTAGAGAAAGATTTTTAGCATCAACAATAACTAAATCAGGGTTTAAAGACGGAACAGTTGTTTTGATGTCTAAATTTAGGTTTGAAACCGAAATGCGCTTTTGTTGTAATTGACAAATCCGTCGTTTATTTTTACATCCAAATCCAAATCTGGACCAATGTTTTCCGACGCAATATATTTTCCTTTTAAAGTCAATAAAAGATTCGTATTTCCTTTTAATTCAGTTTTAGAAAGCCAAGTAATATATTTTGGAGGAAAGGCGGTAAAAACGTCATATAAATTACTGTTATCAGATTTAATAACAAAATCCATGTTGTAGCCATCTTTCAAAATATCAAATTTACCTTTAAAGTCTACCAAGAGCTGATTGATTTTAAGGTTATTCTGTTGGAAAAAGAAAGAAAGCGAGTTAATGTTGACTTTGGTAATCAAATCAGCATCAATTTTTTTATTCATTAAATACGGTTCGTCTTCGTAAACGATATTCAATTTTTCGATTTTGGCTTTCGAATACAAATCAAAAACGGCTTTATTTAAATCTCCTTTTCCTAAATAATTGAAGCCATAAGCATCAAAATGAACTTTTGTCGATTTGTCGTCGTAAATAATTTTACTGTTCAAAATTTCAATTCGTTCTAGCTTTAAAGCAGTATCAGAACTGTCATTTGATTGTGAAGCTTGTTCTTGCGATTTATAAATATTGTAATTTGCTTCTCCGTTTGGATTTACTTTTACGTTTATAAAAGAATCAGATAAATAGATCTGGTCAATTTTTACCGATTTGCTAAAAATAAGACTTGCCACATTGATTCCAAAAGAAACCTCTTTTGCGGTGATGAATTTTTCGTTTTTGTATGGCGCAGAACCATTCAAACTTAAATTATCTAAAGTTAAAGTAAGAGAAGGAAAATGATGAAAAAATGAAACAGAAACATCAGAATAATTTAATTCTGCGCTTAATCTTTCATTGGCTGTTTTCTTTATTTGCTCTTTAATTTGGTCCTCAAAGACGATAGGCATTAAAAATAATAATCCTATAATAACCGCGAAAGTTATTCCGAAATACTTCGCAATTTTAAAAACGATTGATCTGGATTTACTTTTCTGCATAGCGAATAGTGGTGTTTAAATATGAAAATAGAGTAATAAAAAAAGAGCGTAATTTATCCGTGAACGGTTTCACTTTTACCATAATTGGTAATAATAGAACCTTCATATTCAATCCATTCTTTCCATCTTTTATCAATGTCGATGTTGTCTTGGTATTTTCTGGCAAAGCCTAAAAATGTAGTATAATGTCCCGCTTCAGAAATCATTAAATCTCTGTAGAATGTAGCTAGTTTTTCGTCTTTAATATTTTCTGAAAGGACTTTAAAACGCTCGCAACTTCTGGCTTCAATCATTGCAGAGAACAATAATCGGTCGCAAAGTGCATCTCTACGGCTACCATCTTTTTTCATGAATTTAAACAGTTCATTTACGTAATGATCTTTTCGTTCGCGTCCTAGCGTAAGTCCGCGTTCCTTTATGATATTATGAACCATTTGAAAATGCTCCAATTCTTCTCTGGCAATTTCAAGCATTTCGGTTACTAATTCTTCGATTTCAGAATTATACGTCACAATGCTAATAGCGTTTGAAGCGACTTTTTGTTCGCACCATGCGTGATCAGTTAAAATTTCTTCGATATTCGATTCGACGATATTTACCCATCGAGGGTCTGTAGCTAATTTTAATCCTAACATAATTTCTAAGAATTTAGTTTTGCAAAATTAGTGTTTTTTTACAACCGAAAGTCAGTAAATATGATGCAAAAATGTGCAAAAAAGCATTATTTTGTAAAATGAAACCAAATAAAATGAAACAGATAAAAAAACTTTTAATTATTGGGTTTGTTTGGCCTGAGCCAAAGTCTTCTGCGGCAGGTGGAAGAATGATGCAATTGATTTCTATTTTCAAAGAAAATGGATTTGAAATTACATTTGCAAGCGCTGCTCAGGATAGCAATTTTATGGTTGATTTGTCTGAATTTGGAGTAATAAAAAAAAGCATCGAACTTAATTCTTCAAGTTTTGATGATTTTGTAGCCGAATTAAATCCAAAAGTTGTCTTGTTTGATCGCTTTATGGTTGAAGAACAATTTGGATGGCGCGTGATTGAAAAATGTCCGAAAGCAATCCGAATTTTAGATACCGAAGATGTGCATTGTTTGAGAACTGCAAGGCAAAAAGCGTTTAAAGAAAACAGAACTTTTAAAATTCAAGATTTGTTATCTGAGGAAGTTGCAAAACGCGAAATAGCCAGTATTTTAAGATGTGATTTATCTTTGATTATTTCTGAATTTGAAATGAATGTTCTAAAAGATGTTTTTAAGATTAATGAAGACTTATTATTTTATCTTCCGTTTTTGGTTGATGAAATGAAGGAAGAAGAGCTTTTGAAATTGCCCTCTTTTGAAGAAAGAAAGCATTTTGTTTTCATCGGAAATTTTCTTCATGAACCGAATTGGAACACTGTCCAATATTTAAAAGAAGCAATTTGGCCTTCTATAAAAAAAGATTTTCCAGAAGCTGTTTTGGAAGTTTACGGAGCGTATCCTTCGCAAAAAGTACTGCAATTGCATCAGCCTAAAAATGGTTTTTATATCATGGGAAGAGCAGAAGAGGCTAATGAAATTGTGAAAAAATCTAGAGTTGTTTTAGCGCCAATACGTTTTGGAGCAGGTTTGAAAGGCAAACTCTTAGAAGCAATGCAATGCGGGACGCCAAGCGCAACAACTTCTATCGGCTCTGAAGCAATGCATAGAAAGTTGTCTTGGAATGGTTTCATTGAAGATGATCCAACTGATTTTGCTAGAAAAGCAATTGCACTTTATGAAGATGAAAATCTTTGGAAGCAATCTCAAAAAAATGGAATTGAAATCATTAATAAATGCTACCAAAAAAGCAACTATTCTAGTCAATTGCTTTCACTGGTAAATTCGCTTATAGAGGATTCAGAAAGTCATCGTCTTCATAATTTTATGGGGAATTTATTGCAAGCATCATGCATTTAAAAGTACGATGTACATGTCAAAATGGATTGAAGCGAAAAATAAGTAATCAGAACAGTTCACAATAATCAGTAAACTGAGACTTTAAACTAAGCTTCCATTTTTCCAAAACCTACTGTTTCACGATAAATTTGTGGCGAAACATCGGCATTGGTTTTAAAGAAACGACTAAAATAATGTTCGTCATCGTAACCTAACTCATATGCAATTTCTTTAACCGTTTTGTTGGTTAGATATAATTCTCTTTTAGCTTCAATAATAATTCTTTCTGAAATTAAATCTGTCAACGTTTTATTGAAATAATTCTTAGATAATTTAGCCAAAGCTTTAGGAGAAATATTCAGTAATTCGGCATAATTTCCTGCTGAATGTTTGGTTTTGAAATTTAGTTCGATCGCATCTTTTAGATTTTGAAGAATAATAGGTTCTTTCGAATCTGGAATCGATTTCATTTCTTCTAGTTGTTCGGTTTTTAGCCTTGAAGCTGTAATTAAAAAGATTTTCAAATAAGAAATAAGCAATTCATATTGTGCCAATTCTGCATTTTGAATTTCAGTTTTCATTTGGTCAATAACCATATTGAAAGTTAGTGATGCTTGTTCAGTAACCTTTACATAAGGAGGTTGATAAATATTATTGAACAAAACGCCATTGCAAGAAACTTCTTTTTGATGCATGTGAATGCAATAAAAATCAGGATGAAAATGAATGGCAATTCCTTCGATTGGTTCGTTTACACAAAGCATAAATGGCTGATAAGGTGAAAAGGCGAGAAGTGAATTTTCTTCAAAATGATGTTCGGCAAAATCGGCTTTTACCTTGCCTTTTCCTTTGGTGACCCAAATTAGCGAGTAATAATTGTTTCGCTGTAAATGATCAAAATGACTGTTGTCGTCAAAAGAAAGTATCTTGAAAGCTAAATTGCCATTTTGCGGATTTATTAAAGTAAAAACTTGTTGCGAACTCATATTATTTGGTTTTTGAAAGTAAAGATAGTCATGAAATAAATTCACAACTATCTTTACATATTGATTCTTGTTATAGTGAATGTATACTTTTTAATTATACTGTTGGAAAGTCAATTTCTGTTTTTGCTACGTTGTTAAAGTAGTTGGTTAGTACGTTTAAAGCTACATGTCCGATAGTTTCTGCAATTTCAGCATCTGCAACTCCTGCGTTTTTAGCTTTGTTTACATCCTCGTCGTTTACTAAACCATTTTTACTAATAAGAGTTTTGGCCAATTGCAAAATGGCTTCTGTTTTGGCATCGTCAGACTTTCCTAATCTAGCAGACTTTTAAAACTGCTGGATCTGCTTTAACTAATTTCTCTCCAATAAAAGTGTGCGCGGCTAAACAGTAGTCGCAAGAATTGCTTTCTGAAACTGCTAAAGCAATTAATTCTCCCGTTTTTGCGCTTAATTTTCCGTGGCTTAAAGCACCGCTTAAATTTAAATATCCTTCAAGAACTGCTGGCGAATTTCCCATTGTTCTCATCATGTTTGGAACAACGCCTAATTTTGCCTGAACTGCATTGAATAAATCTTTAGTTTTTCCTGTTACTTCTTCTGGGTTTAAAGCTGTTAATCGTGTCATTTTATTTAATTTTTTAAAGTTGTTATTTGTTGTTGTCTTTTGACATTACAAAGTTGCGACGATTGCAGATTTTAAAACATGGAGAATGTACGCTATATGATGGATAATTTTCCCCGCTGTTTTTTGGGAGCTATTTCCCGCTATCCGTTCCAATCTTTTGTGCCGAACCCCGGCACAAAAGGATTTCCACTTCTATCTGGGCTAGGACTCTCATTTTTATAAGATTGTTTTACAATAGTTTGTCATCCTGACGAAGAAAGGATCACACTTAGAAATTCTGCAAACAATTAACACAATCTTGTCATTTCGACGAAGGAGAAATCTTCGCGAGTAACTCCGTAATGAGAATCCGATCTTTGTCGAGCTTCTTGTGAAGATTTCTCCTTCGTCGAAATGACAAATAAGGCGTAAAAAAAAAGAGGCTGTTCCTAAAGAACAGCCTCTTTTTTAGAGTTATAATCTTGAAAAAACTATTTCAAAACACTTGCAGCATCTTGAATTGTCGTCGCGTGATAACCAGATTTAGCTTTATCAAAAACTTTTTTAGCCCAAACCTTTCCTTCTGGAGTTTTAGCCATTTCTTTATAAAGCATCATGATAGAGCCGGTTCTGCTTGCTTCCAATTAAAAATTGTTCAATTGCAGGATCGGCAGCTTTGTATTGATGACGAATTGCTTGAACAAACCATTGGCGTTTAATAATGAAATTACCGCCCTTAGTAAAGTTGAATTCTTTATCAATTGCTCCCATTTCCTTTACAGTAATATCAGCAGGAAGATGGTCAATAAAATGCTGTTTTTCTGCAGTAGTTGTGATTTTTTTACTCAAACCTGCAACGCCAGTTTCTCTCCAGCTTTTTTGGATAGCATCGATAGCATCAAAGTCAGCTGAACTTACTGGAACAATATTTGAAGGAATTCCTGGTTTGTAAATCCAGTTGTCTAATTGAATTTTATCTGCTAAAGTTTTGTCGCCTTTAATAAGATTTTCATTGATGTATTTAACGAAATCTTCTGTTGTGATAGATTGGAAAGCATGAGAATCGAAATAATTCTTGATAAACGGATCAAATTTATCGCGCCCAACGGCATTTTCAATAACTCTTAAAAAAGCATATCCTTTTACATAAGGAATCATGCTGATTCCGTCGTCAGGATTTCTTCCTGTCAAACTAACTTTTAATCTTGTGTCTGGATTTGTATCTCCGTATTCAGCAACATTATCAATCAATTCTTTGTTGGTGATAACATTCTGCATATCAAATTCTTTTTTGCCAAAAATTGCTTCTCCAATTCTGTGCTCAACGTAAGTAGTAAATCCTTCGTTTAACCAAATATCATCCCATGTAGCATTTGTAACCAAGTTTCCGCTCCAGCTATGACCTAATTCGTGTGCAAGCAAACTCGTAAGTGAACGATCTCCAGCAATTACTCCCGGAGTTAAGAAAGTCAGGTTTGGATTCTCCATTCCGCCATAAGGGAAACTTGGAGGCAAAACCAAAACATCATAACGTCCCCATCTGTAAGGTCCATATAATTTTTCTGCAAGCATTTACCATTTTTCCAAGTTCGGCAAATTCATAAGCGGCACTTTTTAGAACAGATGGTTCTGCATAAACTCCAGTTCTGTTGTCGATTGCTTGGAATTCGATATCTCCAACGGCAATTGCCATTAAATAAGAAGGGATTGCTTTGTCTTGTTTGAAAGTATAAACTCCAGTGTCATTTTTCTTCTGCGGATTTACAGCGCTCATAACCGCCAATAAATCTTTAGGAACGGTAACTTTTGCATTGTAAGTAAAACGAATTCCTGGAGAATCTTGACAAGGGATCCAAGTGCGTGACCAAACACTTTCGCCTTGAGAGAAAACAAAAGGTTTCTTTTTGTCTGCAGTTTGTTCTGGTTTTAACCATTGTAAAGCTACAGCATCTTTAGTGGTGCTGTAATAAATGTTTACTTTGGTTGTATTTGGTTCGATTGTGATATGAAGTGGTTTGCCATGAAATTCAGTGTCTTTTCCAAGCTCAAATTTGGTTTCTTTTTCATCATCTCCTAAAGTTACTTTTGTAATATTTAAAGTGTTTTCGTCGAAAATAATTTCGTTTCCTTTACTGATGTTGTCAATTGTCCAAGATGCTTTTCCTGAAATAGTCTGAGTGTCAAAATCAACTTTAATATCAAGGTCAAGATGTTTTGCTACAGCAAGTTCTGGTTTAGAGTAACTGTGTTCGTCTGTAACGGCAGCTGTTTTTTCTGTTTGCTCTTTTTTCTGGCAAGCAATTGCTGTCAGAAATAAAGCGACAAGAATTAGTTTCTTCATTTTGTGAGGTTTTGAATTTGAGGATGAAAATTAAACAAAAAATCCCGTTTTGAATAAACAAAACGGGATTTAATTATAAAATTAACAACGATTATGCCAACATTGTAACTGGGCTTTCGATGTATTGTTTTAATGTTTGTAAGAACTGAGCTCCAGTTGCACCGTCAATAGTTCTGTGGTCACAAGCTAATGATAACATCATTGTGTTTCCAACTACGATTTGACCGTTTTTAACTACTGGTTTCTCAACAATTGCACCTACAGAAAGGATTGCAGAGTTTGGCTGGTTGATGATTGAATTAAATTCAGTAATACCAAACATACCAAGGTTAGATACTGTAAAAGTACTTCCTTCCATTTCTTGTGGTCCAAGTTTTTTGTTTTTAGCTCTTCCAGCAAGATCTCTTACTGAACCGCCAATTTGAGATAAACTCATAGCATCTGTAAATTTCAATACAGGAACTACTAATCCGTCTTCAACAGCTACAGCAACACCAATGTTTACGTGGTGGTTGATGATGATTGCATCTTCTTTCCAAGTAGAGTTGATTTTTGGGTGTTTTTTCAATGCTAAAGCACAAGCTTTGATTACCATATCGTTGAAAGATACTTTTGTATCTGGAACGCTATTGATAGCAGCTCTAGCTTGCATTGCTTCGTCCATACTTACTTCGATCACTAAGTTATAGTGAGGTGCAGTGAATAAAGATTCAGAAAGACGTTTTGCAATGATTTTACGCATTTGAGAGTTTTTGATCTCTTCTGTGTAAACTTCTCCAGCAGGAACGAATACTTTTGGTGCAGCAGGAGCAGATGCTTCTTGTTTAGCAGCTGGTGCCGCAGCAGAAGTTTGTGCTTGAGCAGATGGAGTAAAGTTTTCGATATCGCTTTTTACGATACGTCCGTTTTCTCCAGATCCTTTAACTTGACTTAATTGAATTCCTTTATCAGAAGCGATTTTTTTAGCTAAAGGTGAAGCTAAAATTCTTCCTCCGTTTGAAGTTTCAGCAACGGCTTCTGGTGCTTTTTCAGCAGCAGGTGCAGTTTTTTCTTCAGCAGCAGGAGCACTTGCAGTGGCAGCGCCTCCAGCAGTATAATTTTCAGCAATTCCAGAGATGTCAGTTCCTGCAGGTCCAATGATCGCTAATAAGCTGTCAACAGGCGCAGTATTTCCTTCTTGAATTCCAATGTATAATAATGTTCCAGCATTGAAAGACTCAAACTCCATAGTAGCTTTGTCTGTTTCAATTTCTGCTAAGATATCGCCTTCAGCAACAGCATCACCAACTTTTTTCAACCAGCTAGCGACTGTACCTTCAGTCATGGTATCGCTCAAACGAGGCATTGTTACAACAACAACTCCTTTAGGCAATTCAGTCGCCGCTTTTGCAGGAGCAGCAGTTTCAGTTTTTGCTTCAGCAGCAGGAGCATCCGCTTTTGGAGCTTCGGCAGCAGGAGCATCACCACCGGCTAAAAGAGCAGAAATATCTTCTCCTTCTTTACCAATGATTGCTAATAATGAATCAACAGGAGCGGTTTCTCCCGCTTGAATTCCGATATGTAAAAGAGTTCCTTCGTTAAAAGATTCGAACTCCATTGTTGCTTTGTCTGTTTCAATTTCAGCAAGGATATCTCCTTCGCTAACTTTGTCGCCTACTTTTTTAAGCCAAGTTGCTACCGTTCCTTCCGTCATTGTATCGCTCAAACGAGGCATAGTTACTTTAATTGCCATAATTCTTATAATTTATGAGGTGTAAATGGATAGTCTTCTTGTGCGTATACTACATCGTATAATTGTTGTAAGTCTGGGTATGGAGATTCTTCAGCGAATTTCGCACACTCTTCAACTAAGTCTTTAACTTTTTGGTCAATTACATCAATTTCTTCTTGAGTAGCATATTTTTGATCCAAGATTACGTCTAAAACCTGAGTAATTGGGTCGATTTTTTTGTACTCTTCAACTTCTTCTTTAGAACGGTATAATTGTGCATCAGACATAGAGTGTCCTCTGTAACGGTACGTTTTCATTTCAAGGAAAGTTGGTCCGTCTCCGCGACGCGCTCTTTCAATAGCTTCGTGCATAGCTTCAGCAACTTTTACTGGGTTCATTCCGTCAACAGGTCCACAAGGCATTTCGTAACCTAAACCTAATTTCCAGATGTCAGTATGGTTTGCAGTTCTTTCTACAGAAGTTCCCATTGCGTAACCATTGTTTTCAACGATAAATACAACTGGAAGTTTCCATAACATAGCCATGTTGAAAGCTTCGTGAAGAGAACCTTGTCTAGCAGCACCATCACCAAAGTAAGTCATGGTAACACCGCCAGTGTTGAAATATTTGTCTGCAAAAGCAATACCAGCTCCTACAGGAATTTGAGCACCTACGATTCCATGTCCACCGTAAAAACCGTGTTCTTTAGAGAAAATGTGCATAGAACCTCCCATACCTTTAGAAGTTCCTGTTGCTTTTCCTAAAAGTTCTGCCATTACGTTTCTAGGATCTACTCCCATACCAATTGGCTGAACGTGGTTTCTGTAAGCAGTAATCATTTTATCTTTGGTCAAATCCATAGCGTGCAGTGCGCCAGCTAATACAGCTTCTTGACCATTATATAGGTGTAGAAAACCTCTAACTTTTTGTTGAATGTATAATGCTCGCAAGTTTGTCTTCAAACTTTCTCCAAAGTAGCATGTCTTCATACCACTTTAAATATACCTCTTTTGTAACTTCTTTCATCTGAATTCTTTCTTTTGCTAAAGTTGTTTGTGTTATCGATTATTGTGCCTGTAACGCAAAATAGTTTCCTCCCACAAATTTGCGCCCGAAAGGTCGGGATGCAAAAATAAGACATTACATTTAAGAACTAAAATTAAAACGATACTTTTTGGCTTTTTTTTACAAGAACTTTTTATCAAACATCAATGGGAGTAAATTTTTGAGGGATGATGATTTATAAATTTCACCAATTTCACCCATAAAATAGATTTCAATAGGTGTGTCTTGTTTTATCTCGTATTCTGCTATTGATTGTCGGCAAGATCCGCATGGTGGGATAGGGGCAGTGGTTTGATTGGTGTCTGAAGTCTGCTGTAATTGCCATTTTTAAGATTTTTGCTTCTGGATAAGCGCTTCCAGCATAAAAAATTGCAGTTCTTTCTGCGCAAAGTCCAGAAGGGTATGCGGCGTTTTCTTGATTAGAACCTAGAATAATTTTTCCGTTATCTAAAAGTAAAGCAGCGCCAACTCTGAACTTAGAATAGGGAGCATAAGCTTTTTTTCTGATTTCAACCGCTTGATTCATTAAATCTTGAATTTCGGTTGGAAGTTCATTTAAATTATCAAATATTGTAAACGAAGTTGTTATATTGATCTCTTTCATTTGTTTTTAAGGGAAAAAAATCCAAATTCCTAAAATGCTGGAATTTGGATTAAGTTGTTTTTATTTTGATCTTTTCTCTTTAATAAGTGTCGTATTTGTCGCCAAAGTTAAACGTTAAAGAGAAACGAAGTGTATTTTCTAAAGGGTTTTTTATTTTTGATGCTGAGAATAAGTACGAAACATCAATTTTCATAATGTTGTATTTAAATCCTGCTCCTAAAGAGAAAAATTGTTTAGCACCTTTTTCTGGGCTTTCGTGGTAGTAACCTAAACGGAAAGCAAAAGCATCTTGATAAACATATTCAGCTCCAAGGCTATACGTGATTTCCTTTAGTTCTTCGCTAAAACCTCCTGGCGCATCTCCAAAAGATTTAAACATTCCTTCAAACCAGCCAATTTTATTGTAGTTTCTGTAAGCAGCGTCTGTAGCTTCTTGCTGTGTAATGTCTTCAGGATCGTCAAAATCTCCATCGCCATTTCCATCGATAGCAGCTTGCATGCCTGGAGGAGTTGGAACTAAAAGTTTAGTAAGTTCGGCGCTTAATGTAAGTTTGTTGTAGTCGTCAAAGATAAAATCAAATCCTCCCCCTAATCTTAAATTAGCAGGTAAGAAGTTTGTGCTAATATCATCATTGTCGTAACTAATTTTTGGCCCCATGTTCTGGAAGTTAACTCCAGCTCTCCATCTACCATTGAAATCTTGGTAAGCGATTTCTTCCGATTGATAAAAAGCGACAACATCGACAGCAAAAGATCTTGCAGATGTAGCATCAACTTCTTCTGAAGCAACTTTTAAATTTGAACTAATAAAACGTCCAGCAACTGCCATCGAGAATTTCTCACTTAATTTAAGAGAGTACGAACCGTCTAAGGCAAATTCGTTTGGAGAAACTGTTCTTGTAGGCTCAGTTGGATCTCCTGTAGTTCTTAATTCGATGTCTCCAAAACCGAAATAACGGAAACTTCCTGCAAAAGCACTTTTTTCGTTGATTTTGTTGTAATACGTAATCTGACCTAATGAGATGTCATTGGCAAGATCTGTTAAATAAGGAGTGTAGCTAATAGAAAGGCCTTGTGCATCTTCTGAAAATGCATACTTGGCAGGGTTCCATTGTTGAGAGAAAACGTCGGCAGAAGTAGCGACACCTTGGTCTGCCAAACCTGCTGCTCTAGCATCAGCAGCGACTAGTAAAAAAGGTACTCCAGTAACAATTGGTCTTGATTCCTGAGCCCTTGAATTGTAAATGCTAAAAATACAAATTAATAGAAGTGATAGTTTTTTCATTTATGGGACTTATGTTTTTGGTGGTGCAAATATATATAATATTATAGGATGACAAGCTTTTCGTATTTTTCTGCTTTTTTATTTGTTAAATTGGATTTTACAGTCAGTTTGTAAATATACACTCCTTTTCCGATTTTGTCGCCAAAATCATCTCTTCCGTCCCATGTTATTTCTCTTGATAAAAATCCTTCTGTTGTAACAGTTTGGTTTTTTGTCCAAACCACTTTTCCTGTAATGGTCATTACCTGCACTTGTACTTCCAATGGTTCATACGGTCTGTTATGTGAAAACCAAAATTGCGTATAAGTAGAAAAAGGATTTGGGTAATTAAGAACGTGTGATAAAGTTAAGGAATCGTCTCCTACAACTGTAAATTGAATTTCACTCGTCACAGGGTTGTTATAAACATCCCAAGCGGTAAAACTTATTGTATGTAAACCAGGGGCTAAATTTCGGAGTGGGAAACGTAGGTTTCCGTTGGTGTAATCGTCTAATTTTGTTTGGTAATAATCATTCAAAATATAAGGATTACTAACGTCTCCATCTAAAATAGCAACAATATCATGTCCGATTCCGCTTGCTGTATTGATTCCGTTTTCATCTTCTAAGAATGCTAAAAGAAAAGGCGATTCGTTTGTAATTCCGCCAGATACAAAAGTTTCATCGTTCATATATAACTTCACTTTTGGACTTATATTGTCTTGGGGTGCATTTTCGTTAATTCCTCCAATTTTAATCGTATTGTTGTATCCTGTTTGGTTTTCTAATGCCTCATTTTTCTTTGAATAAAAGCTGATTCTTCCATTGTCAACAGGAATTCTAATGTCTCTAGGAACTACAAAGCTAAATTCAAATTGTCCGTTGGTTACAGAAGCATTCCCTCTAAAAATGGTTTCTCCTAAAGTTTTGAATTGCATTGGAGGACTATAGCCGTCATTGTTTAAAGTAGTATTTGTAATTAATTTATCAAAAATAGCAGTTGCTAATTCTCCATTGTAATTGCTTAAAAGTGTGTTGTTTTCGTCTGTAATTTCTCCTGAAATTTTAATTTTTGACAATGATTTTAAGTCAGGAATTGCTTGCGAAATCACAATATCATTTACTTTCGTTAAATTAATTCGCGGTTTTGGAATAGCGAGCATTAATGCAGGATCACCTAAGTAAAAAACAACATTGCTAGAAGAACTTGGATTTTCGTTTTTAGATATTCTTAAAGATTCAGCAATGGAGTTATATTGGTTAGAGCCATAAGAAAGAAGGTTTTTGCTAAGCGTTTTATTGAATTCTTCGGCATTAGCCTGTCCGATTTCACGAATTGTTGTCAGCATGGAAATAGCGCCTCCTTTTGGATTCCAGAAAACATATTCACCAGCAGTTGGTCTGGTCGGATCATCAAAACGGGAAAATTCGCAAGTAATGGTAATAAATAGAGGATATTTGTATTGGTTGGTCAGGTTTTGCCCGTCCGATTTTTCCCAGATTCTCTCGCTAGCCAACCCGTCTTCGCCACCGTGCCCTAAATAATTAAATATTAAAGCCCCTTTTTCAAAAGCATTAAAAAAGTCTGTTCTTGCTTTAGGATATCGAGATCCGCCAGCAGAAGCTTCTTGCGTATATGCATCTAAAAATATTTTGTCGATATTAAAAAAAGGTTTTTCAGTTGCAATTTGATCTGCAAGTGCATTTTGGTTTGCTTGTAAAGTTTGATCGCCAGGTTTGTCCGAGTCGTCGCTAATTAGAACAACATTGTTTCGCCAATTTCCGTATGATTTTGTGTCGTAATATTCAAATACTTTGTTGACCATTTCCTGTGCTTGAGCATTGTCAGAAACTAGCATTCTTCCTATGGCTATATCAATCCCTGCAAGAGACGGAATAATAACTCCTTCATTAGAATCCATCAATCCATAAAAATCATCAGAAGCAAAAGAAGCTTCGCCGACTGTGTTGCTTATTAGGGATTGATATATAGGTACAATATTAGTGTTGTTCGAAATGCGATCTTTGTAGTCAAACGAAGCGTCTCCAAATAAATTTACATAACGAATCCTTTTTTCTGACGAAGAAGCATTGTCATAAATATATCGAATGAAGTTTCTAATAGCGACTATGTCTTGTTTGCCAGAAGAAAATTCCTGATAGATGTTTTCTAATGTGATAACTTTTACATTTAAATTAGAATTAGTTCTATGAAAACTCGCTAATCTTTCGGCTTGTGAAGCTAAAAATTTTGGAGTTATAATAACATAATCGATATCCTGAAAAGAGCTTTGATTATTTCTGAAAACCGTTCCTTTTAAATTTTGGGTGGCAATTTTCGGTTGATTTTCTTTTAACGGACTGTAATAATCGGAAGGATCTATTGCAATGTATTTTCTAACTTCTCCCAAATTAGCTTTAAAACTAAAAGAGGCTTGGTTGGCATTTTCTATTTTTGACACATTATATAGGTCTGTAACATCCCATATTTGAGCTATTCCAGATGCATTTCCAATTGTATAATTAACAATTCCGGCTGTTGAGCCTGCAGAGTTGTACTGAAAAAGAAATTGTTTGCCTAATCCTAAAAGTTTTCGTTTTGCCGTGATATTAATATAATCTAAGTAGCCTTTTGATCCCGGAACACCATTATTATTATAGGTGAGTTTTATTTTAATATTATCTGTCCCAGTAAATACTGTATTTGCTGGTAGTTTTCCTGTTATATATTTCGTGTCGGAACCTGCAATTAAGGGTGTGAAATTTATATTTCCGATATTCTGTCCGTTTGCTTGCTATTGCAAAAGAAGTCGTAGTTAAAGATGCAGATGCAGTGCTTGCTTCTATTTTTACTGGTATTGAAGTGTCTAAGTTTGGAAAATTAAACGAGAATTCTTGTTCCTGATTAATGTCAAAAGACTCTCCAAGCCATTGGCGACCAAGGTGAACAATATTGGTTTGATCTATTTCATGATATTGATAGTCATCAAACGTGTTTAGTTCTAAAGTGCTATTTCCTATTGGCTGATTTAGGTTTTGGATTCTTTTTCCGTCGTCTCCAGAAGCCGTAATGTAATAGTAAGACTTGGTGTCGTATAAATTTAGGTTAGTCTGGTTTTCAGAGCTCCAAGTGTCGGTTCCTTCTGCATAAAAAAGAATGTAATCTTCGTTGTTAAAAACACCGTCATTTTCTCCTATTACTTGTATCGCATTTTCTGTTAAATCGTTAGGATAATATGTGTCGTTGGGAAGAGGAAGCATTCTTCCTCCATTTCCGTAAATTTTGATTCTTCTTGGGTTAGCTTTGGAGGCGTCAAATCCTAAGCTTTGTAAAAAAGAACGATCTATTTTGTAAACGCCTGATTTCTGAATGTAAAAACGATACCAATCGCCAGAAGCCAAAACAGAATTTGAAATTGCTTGCCGATTTTTGAAATGAAGATGTAGATGCAGTTCGTCCAGTTGCATTGCTAATGAAATAAGAAAAGGATTTAATTCGTTTGTAGCTATTTCCTTCCTTAATTATAGGAGATAAAGAAAGGAAAGAATATTTTATGTCTCTTGCATTCGTAACTATTACAGATTCATTTGGTTTTTCAGGGATATTTTCAAGTGTTAAATCTCCTAAATCTGCTCTGGAAACCGACTCATAAATGACATTGTTAATTTGCAAAGAACTGTTGCCTGAAACGTTAGATTGGTTTAAGTTTTGGAGCAACGATTATGCTTTTTTTTGTAGTGTCAAAGCGAAAACTGCTTCCGGAGAAGTAAGGAATTACGATTTTATTTTCGCCATAATTTACCTCTTTTTTATTCTGCCAATCTATCGTTATAGCCCCATTTATCTGGGAAAATGAGAGAATTGGGAGAAGAAAAAGAGAGATAAGTATTACTTGTTTCATGAGTTTAAAAACCGAAATTTAATTAAAAAATAATTAGTAAGTAAAAATATAGTATTTCATGTTACAGTAAATAATAAAAAGTATATTTTTGCGTTCGTAACTAAAGGTTATTTTCTGGAAAAAACAGCGAAATAAAATTATGAGAACAGATGTTGCCAATTAAATGTTAATTATTATATTGCAAGCACCTAAATTTATCACCTAAGAATGAGTATGAAAGTAAACAAAATTGTAGTCTTGCAGTTAATGATGTCAATGGTATTGATGTTGGGCACGGCTAGTTGTAGCAAAAAATCGAGTTCGAGCCATGCTTCTAGAGCTACAGGCTGGGATGTAGATAGTCAGAATGGAACTGCTGCCAGAAATGCAGGTAAAAAACAACAGGCTGGTCCTGGTTTGGTTTTTGTTGAAGGAGGTACGTTTACTATGGGTAAAGTACAGGATGATGTTATGCATGATTGGAATAACACGCCAACTCAACAACACGTTCAATCATTCTATATGGATGAAACCGAAGTTACAAACGGTATGTACTTAGAATACCTAGAGTGGTTAAAGAAAGTTTTCCCGCCAACAGAAGAAAATTACAAAAACATTTACGAAGGAGCGTCTCCTGATACATTAGTTTGGAGAAATCGTTTAGGATACAACGAAACGATGACTAACAACTATTTAAGACACCCATCTTATGCTAACTATCCTGTAGTTGGTGTTAACTGGATTCAAGCAGTTGAATTTAGTAAATGGAGAACAGACCGTGTTAACGAGGCTGTTTTAGAAAAAAATGGATATCTTAAAAAAGGTGCTAAAACAAATGATGTAAGTGCTGAAAGTTTATTTAATACTGAAGCTTACATGGCTTCTCCATCTACTACTTATGGTGGAAATGAAGAATTAGTGTTAAAGAAAAACCTAACGGAAGAAAACCTAGAGCTGGTAAAGATGGTGTAGTTCCTGAAGAGAAAAACGTTTATGCTCAGCGTTCTTCTGGTATTATTTTACCAGAGTACAGACTTCCTACTGAAGCAGAATGGGAATATGCACTGCTGCTGATGTTGGACAAAGAGAATACAACATTTACAAAGGACAAAAGAAATATCCTTGGTCTGGAGATTATACACGTTCTAACAAACGTAAAAATAAAGGCGACCAATTGGCTAACTTTAAACAAGGAAACGGTGACTACGGTGGAATTGCAGGTTGGTCAGATGACGGAGCTGATATTACAAATGAAGTTAAAAGTTATGCTCCAAACGATTTCGGTCTTTATGATATGGCTGGAAACGTTGCAGAATGGGTGGCTGACGTTTACAGACCTATTATCGATAACGAAGCAAATGATTTCAACTACTTCAGAGGTAACCAATATGCTAAAAACAAAATCGGTAAAGACGGTAAACTTGAAATCGTTTCAACTGCTAACATTAAATATGATACTTTAAGTAATGGTAAAGTTGTTGCAAGAAACCTTCCAGGAGAAATTGCTCAAGTACCAGTTGACGAACAAGAGACTTATTTAAGACAAAACTTTAGCACAAGCAACAACATCAATTACAGAGATGGTGATAAACAATCTTCTAGATATTTTGATTTTGGTGATTCAGAGTCTGGTTCAAAAGCAGAACAGGCAATGTACAACTCTCCTAAACATAATGTAACAACAGACAGTTTAGGAAAAATGATCAGAAAATATGATAACTCTAGTAAGCGTACTACTTTAATCGATGATAAAGTAAGAGTTTATAAAGGAGGTTCTTGGAGAGATAGAGCTTACTGGTTAGATCCGGCTCAAAGAAGATACTTCCCACAAGATATGGCAACTGATTACATTGGTTTCAGATGTGCAATGTCTAGAGTAGGTTCTAAAGCTGAAAAAAGAAAATCTCCTAGAAACTAAGATTTAGGAATTATAATATCAAAAATTCCAAATTCCAAGCTGAATTTTCAGTCTGGAATTTGGAATTTTTTTGTTGTTTTTTTCTACTTTTATGACATATTAAAAAAATTATAAATGAATATTCAGGACATTCATAACTTATTTTTACAATGCAGTTCGCTGTCTATTGATACAAGAAAAATTGAAAAGAATTCTATGTTTTTTGCTATCAAAGGAGAGAATTTTGACGCTAATACATTTGCTAAAGAAGCCTTAGATTTAGGTGCTTTATTTGTTGTTATTGATAACGAATCTTACTTTGTTGATGACAGAACGATTTTGGTAAAAAACAGTCTAGAAACACTTCAGGAATTGGCCAAATTTCACCGTACTTATTTAGCGCTTCCAATTGTTGCGTTAACAGGTAGCAACGGGAAAACTACAACAAAGGAATTGATCAATGTTGTATTGTCGAAAAAATTTAGAACAAAAGCGACAATTGGCAATTTAAACAATCATATTGGAGTGCCATTAACGTTACTTTCTTTTACGAAAGAGACAGAAATCGGAATTGTTGAAATGGGGGCTAATCACCAAAAAGAAATCGAATTTCTTTGCCAAATTGCACAGCCTGATTTTGGGTATATTACTAATTTCGGAAAAGCACATTTGGAAGGTTTTGGTGGAGTTGAAGGTGTAATTGCTGGCAAGAGCGAAATGTATCAGTATCTTGCAACAAATCAAAAAACTGTTTTTGTAAATCTGGAAGATCCAATTCAGATTGAGAAATCAAAAGGTATAAAGGCGTTTACTTTTGGAGTAAAAAAAGAAAATGCTGATTTAAATATCCAAAACATTACAGCAAATCCTTTTGTTTCTATTGACTACAATGATTTTACAATTGAGTCTCATTTAATTGGTCTTTATAATGCTAATAATATAAATGCGGCTGCAGCAATAGGTAAATATTTTGATGTAAAAGAAAGCGATATCAAGAGCGCTATTGAGAATTATATTCCGGCAAACAATAGATCTCAAATGATGCAAAAAGGTTCGAATGAGATCATTCTAGATGCTTATAATGCTAATCCAAGCAGTATGGCTGTCGCGATTACGAATTTCCTGCAATTAGACAAGAAAAATAAAATTATGATTCTTGGAGATATGTTCGAATTAGGTGATGAAAGTCTTCATGAACATAAAGTTATAGTTGACTCTTTGGCAGATCAAAATCACGCTTTATGTTTTCTAATTGGGAAAGCATTTTTTGCTAATAAGATTTCGAATCAAAATATTCAGTTTTTCGAAACATTCGATGCTTTTGCGGCGTTTTTGAAAACATTCAAATTTGGTTCTAATATGATACTAATAAAAGGTTCTCGGGGTATGGCCTTAGAACGAACTTTAGATTATATTCAATAAAAAAAGAAAAGCCATTCAAATACTTGAATGGCTTTTTTTTTAAATGCTCATTAAAAATCCGATTAGGTTTTCTTTTTTGTTTAGCCCTAATTTTTTTCTTAAACGATAGCGGGCTAATTCCACTCCGCCTGTTGAAATATTCATAATTTCAGCTATTTCTTTGGTTGACATATTCATTAATAAATAAGTAGATAAATCTAATTCTCGTGGAGAAATAGTTGGATATTGCCCTTTTAATCGTTTCAAAAATTCAAAATGAACGTTTTTAATGTGTTTTTCTAAGTCTTTCCAACTCTTGTCGGTATTTACTTCTTTTACGATGCTTTTATGCAGTTTGCTAAATTCAGCTTTAGTGGTTTCATCTAAGATTCCAGTATCAATATCTTTTAGTTTATGAATGATTCCGTTTAGAACTTTATTCTTTTTTACAACTTGTAAGGAATTGTTAACCAGTTCTTTGTCTTTGGCTAAGATTTTAATTTGGAGCTTATCATTTTTCAGTTTTTCAATTTCTTTTTCCAAATCATGTTGCTCGTGTCTGATTTTAGATTCCTTTTCAAGATACAGTCTTCTTTGTTCTATAGTTTCATAATACCTGTTTTTTCTAATCTTAAGTTTAATTCTAACCGAAATTAAATATGCACCAAGTAAAATGAGTACTAGGTAGAACAAATAAGCCAAAAAGTGTCTGTACCACGGCGGCGATACAGTAAATTCTACTTCAGTAATGTTAGATTCTATGCCGTAACTATTTCTGGCTTTTAATTTCATTACATAATTGCCTTCTCTTAAATTGGTATATTCTTTTATTGCTGTAGGCGACCAGCCTCGCCAGTTTTCTTCAAAAGGCTCTAACTTATACGAATACATTACGTTTTCCTGATTTTCGTAAGTTGGAGAAGCGAAAGTAAATTTGACACGATTATATTTATAAGGAATGCTATATGATTCTAGTTTTCGGGTCAAATTGCCCGTTAAAATAGTATCTCCAGGATTCGAAAAGCTTTCAATAAAAGCTTTTGGTTTTGTCATAAAAGTGTTTGGAATTGTAGAGTTATAGTGCGCCAAACGATCTGTTAATCCAATAAAAATGTTCTGAGGATCTATCGCGTTTATAGAAATATAATTGTTTACCAAATTTCCAGTTAAGTTTGAAAAAATAGCTTGTTTCTTAGTGAAAGTTCCGTTTTTGTTTTTAATTAATACACCAATTGATTCATTAAATGCATACCAGAGATTTCCAGAAGAATCTTCAATTACTGTGTTAATAGTTGGGATTCCGTTAAATAGATTTGTCATTTTTTTATCTTCAAAAAATGCTTCTTGTTCTACAGAATATCTGAAAAAATGATTTTTTGCTTGAAAATAAACTTTACCGTTGATGTTCTGTAGACTGTTTATTCCCTTATACTTCTCAGATATGTTAACATGTTTTTTTATAAAATCGAATCGTTCCAAGTCCTCAGATAATTTTACCTGATACAAGAACGGATTTTTCTTTAGCCATAAATAATTGGCATCTATTTCTACAGAAAAATTGTTGGTCGTTTCATCAAATCCTTTTACTTGATGTAAATAATCGTAACCAGTTGCAGATCGTTTAAAGACTGAAAATCCGTTATAACTTTCGCCAATAATATAGTTTTCGTGATCAGGTATTTTTTTGAATCCAAAGTATCCTTTATTGTCTAAAATTTTTGAAACTCTATTGTTTTCAATTATCAGTGCTCCGCTATTACTTGCACATATTAATACATTATTTAAGACTTGAATATTCCAAACTTGAGAGATCGTTCCTTCGACCCTTGTAAATGGACTATCTTGAAATGAGCCTCCCCATGTATGATAAAACAGTCCTTGGTTTGTTGCAACATAAAGATTCCCGTTGTAGGTTGTTGAAGCGTATACTGTTCCTATGTTATAACTGTAGTCAAAAAATGAGAAAGGCGAATTTTCGTTTATAAATGTTATACCATTATCAAGGCCAAGCCAAATATTGCCTTTGTTGTCAACAAAAGAAGCTAAAATTGTATTGTTTTGGATGCCTTTTTGTCTATTCAGGTGCTGGATTATTTTTCCGTTCAAATCGCAAATAATTGCCCCATTTAATACAGAGTTAAGTATTATAAATTTGTTTTTAATAATGGATCCGCCAAGTGAAGTATTTTTCTTAATGAATTCGTTAGCTTCTGTTGCCCATGGTTTGATAATACCATTTTCAGATACAAAAAGTCCTTTTTCTAAAGTAGCGTAAAGCAATTTATTATTTGGCAATGGAAAAAGAGACCATATCTCTTTGTCATTAAAAAAAGTGGTGCCTTTAATTGCTGTAAGTTTTCTGTTTTTGTACTCAAGTAAGCCTAATGTTTTGTCTTGAAAATAAAGACGATTATTTACTAAGAATGAAAATTGAAAGTTATGAGGAGCGGTAAGTGTTGTGACTTTTTCGTTTTTTAGAAAAAACACTTTGCTAAAAGACTGAAAAATGACTTCTCCATTAAAAATATGGATCCTCCATATAAGGTTGATGTTTTCTTTGTCTGTTGGACTTAATAGATTGTATAGAGAATGATATTTTAAAATTCCTCTTTCATCATTTTTAAAATACCCAAATTCGTTATTTCCTCCAACAAATATTCTTCCTAAAGCATCTATTTTTAAACTTCTAATTTCTGATTTATTTGGCAAAGAGTATTTATGCCAGTTTGAACCATCAAATTGAATTAATCCGCTATTGTTGGCAAAATAAATAATTCCGTTTTTGTCCTGATCGATGCTCCAGTTTTGAGTTCCACCTTTATATTCAGATCTTTTATAATTTTTTATATCTGGAATTCCAATATTTTTTACCTGTGAAAAACCTTTTAAATATAAGAATAGTAATAAAATTAGCGTAAAAGGCCGAATTGTAAATTTCATAATATTTTAAATATGTTTTTATTATAAGTAAGCTTATTTGACTTTTATGTTATTGATTTATCAATTGCGATAAAATGTATTTTTTTGTTTTTTCAAAAATATAAAGTAATTATATACTGTAAACCTATGTAATATACATTTTTTTTAATTAACATTTTTGTAACAAATTTTCAAAAAATGTAATATTCATAAAATGAGTGTTTTAAAAATAAAAATGTAGTGTTTTTGTTATATGCTACTATTTAGCATGAAGTGTTTTTTGTAAAGATTCTAAATATGAATTTTGTAAAGTTCAATATTAGCATTGTATTGAATTAGTAATTAATTAACCCAAAATTTTAGAAAAATGAAATTTATAAAATTCTTGTATTTAGAATTAACTGCTCTTTACTTCTCACATTTGCAGATTAGAGATGTTTCTACGTATTTAATAACAGCACACCTTAAAGAGTTGAAAAAATAGAACAATTTTTGAGGCTGTATTTCATTCCAATTTCTTTAAGTCAGTATTGAAACGGCTAAGTAAAATCAGGATGCTTTAAGTTTGGTTTGAGAACCAATCCTTATTGTTGCTACTGAAATGCATGCAGAAATACTTCTTTGTTTAAAAAAAATGCTTTTAAAAATAGATGACTGGATTAAATCGCAATTTCTTCATAATAGATTTCGGTTCTCTTTTTGCGTTAAAAAAGGCTTTTTTTTAATATTTCGCCTCATTATTTTTTAAGACTAAGCTTCAAATAGCGACTTAAAAATAAATTATTTCCTATAAAATACTTTAAAATAAGAATTTTCTGTAGTTAAAAATAATTATTAAAAATGAAAAAAAAGTGAGGTAAAAATATCATATTCTTTATTTTTTAGAATTTAGAAAAAATCATTTTTTTTTAAATGTAATCATCTGTATTTTAGTTTATTATGTTTCTTTTTGCCTTACTACCACGTTGTAGTTTTGATGGTTTAAAGTAACTATTTGTTCTTATAATATGATGTAGTGTTATTTTTTGAAATTAACTTTTTTTTAGCATTATTTTTTATTCAATTAAACTGTTGAAAAACAGCTAATTATTATTTTTTTGATGTGTTTTTATAATATTATTTTTTTGTTTTTGATGTGTTTTTGTAGTGAATTTAAGATGTGAAAAGTAAAAATTTAGTTTTAGTATTGCATCAAATTACTAATTAATTAACCAAAATTTTTAGAAAAATGAAATTAACAAAATTACTTGTTTTTTGTATTTCATCTTTATTATTCTCGGTTATCGCTGTGGCTCAGGATGTCACAGTAAATGGAATGATTAAAGATGAAACTGGTATGCCTGTTCCAGGTGCAACAATTTTATTAAAAGGTACTACTAAATCTACTGCGTCAGATTTTGACGGAAAATTCCAGATGCAGGTACCTTCAAATGGATCATTAACAATTACGTTTATTGGTTACACTACAGTAACAGAAGCAGTAAATGGTAGAACAAAAATTACTATTCAGTTGAAACCAGAATCACAAACTTTAAATGAAGTTGTGGTTGTTGGATATGGTACTCAAAAGAAATCTGTTGTAACTGGTGCAATCTCTAGTGTAAAAGCAACTGATCTTGAAAAAGTGCCAAACGGACGTGTTGAACAGTCTTTGCAAGGTAGAGTAGCGGGGGTTTCTGTTGCGACTACTTCTGGACAGCCGGGTGCAGCTTCAAAAGTTCGTGTAAGAGGTATAACTACCTTTAGAGAAGGTGGAAATGATCCTTTATGGGTAGTTGACGGAATTGCTGTAGATGCTGGTGCAGTTGGTTTTATTAATCAATCTGATATTGAATCTATCGAGGTACTTAAAGATGCTCGCTTCTGCTGCAATCTACGGTACTCGTGCGGCTACTGGGGTTATCTTAGTTACTACTAAAAAAGGAAAATCAGGGAAAATTTCTGTAAACTATAATGGTTTTGCAGGTATCTCTGCTCCAGCTAGAAGATTAAATATGTTGAATGCTACTCAGTATGCAACTCTTATGAATGAAAAATCTTTAAATGATGGTGGTGGTATTAAATATGCAAATCCAGCTTCTTTTGGTAAAGGTACAGACTGGCAAGATGCAATTTTTAATGACTCTGCTTTCAGATACACACACGAGTTAAGCATTAGTGGCGGTGGTGAAAAATCTACTTTCTACGCTTCATTCGGAATTCAAGATCAAGAAGGTATCGTTACTACTGATATTTCTAATTATACAAAGAAAAACTTCAGATTAAACTCAACACACAAAATTTCTGATTACTTTACTTTCGGACAGACTTTTGGATATACACACCAAAAAACTAAAGGTATTGGTAACGTAAACAGTGAGTTTGGAGGACCTTTAAGTTCAGCAGTTAATTTAGATCCGCTTACTCCATTAGTGGTTACTGATCCTGCTGTTGCAAATACAGGTTACTATACAAACCCGAATGTTATTAGAGATGCAAACGGTAATCCTTACGGAATATCTTCTTTAGTGCAACAAGAAATGACAAACCCTTTAGCATATACTCAAACTAGATTAGGAGGATATGATTGGTCAGATGATTTTGTTGGTAATGCTTACTTAGAGGCTAACATTACAAGTCATTTAAAATTTAGAACAACACTTGGTGGTAAGTTAGCATATTGGGGTAATGAAATGTTTACTCCGGTTAACTTCTTAAACCCAAACATGAAAGCTGATAGAAATAACTATAATCAAAACAACGAAAAAGCGCTTTCTTGGACTCTTGAGAATACTTTATCTTATGCTAACAAATTTGGAGATCATAACGTTAGTGTTTTAGCTGGACAAGGAGCTTATGTTGAAAATATTGGAACTACTATCGGAACGACAATGTTTGGTCTTCCAATTACAAGCTACAAAGATGCTTCTTGGAATTTTGATGTTCCTCAATCTGACAGATCAACTAGAACAAGCGATAAAGTAGAACACAAATTGGCTTCATTGTTCTTACGTGCTAACTACGACTACATGGAGAAATATCTTTTCACAGGAATCGTTCGTCGTGATGGATCAACTCGTTTTGGTGAAAACAAAAAATGGGGAGTTTTCCCTTCATTCTCTCTAGGATGGGTACTTTCTAAAGAAGGCTTCTGGAAAGAAAACAATGTAGTTAATACATTAAAATTACGTGGAGGTTACGGAGTTGTAGGTAACGATAACATTGATGATTTTAAATATAGAGCGTTGGTTGTTGGAGGTTACAATTATGCTGTTGGAAATACAGGAGACATTACTACAGGTTACGGAAACTCTACTTTGCCTAATGCAAACTTAGGATGGGAAGAAACATCTCAAACAACTGTAGGTCTTGATGCAAAATTATTTAATGATTTTACTCTTACACTTGATTACTACAAAAAAACAACAAAAGGAATCTTAAGAAATATTGTAATTCCTGGATACGTTGGAGTAGTTGATGCGCCTTCTGCAAATATTGCAGATATGGATAATAAAGGTTTTGAGGTTGAATTAGGATACAAGAAAAGACTTGGAGATTTTAATTTAGGTGTTAATGCGAATTTTGCTTACTTGAAAAACGAAATTACTTACGTAGGTTCATCTACTAATTTCATTGTTGGAGATGCTACTTTCCAATCTATGGGACCTGTAACTAGAACACAAGTTGGACACTCATTTAACGAATTCTACGGATTTAAAACAGCTGGAATCTTCCAAAATGAAGCTGAAGTTGCCGCTTATAAAAATGCAGATGGAGCTTTAATGCAACCAAATGCTAGACCTGGAGATTTCCGCTGGGTAGATTCTAATGGAGATGGAAAAATTACTGATGACGATAAACAATTCTTAGGAACAAATATTCCTAAATATACTTTTGGTTTTACAGTAAACTTAGATTACAAAAACTTTGACTTTATGGCATTTACTCAAGGTGCTGCAGGAAGCAAAATCTTCCAAGGTTTAAGAAGACTAGATGTACTTAATGCAAACTATCAAACTAAAGTTTTAGAGCGTTGGGTTGGAGAAGGAACTTCAAACGATTATCCAAGATTAACAAATAATGATCCAAATAAAAATTACACTAACATGTCTGATTTTTATCTTGAAAATGGAAACTATTTGCGTCTAAAAGTTGTAACTCTTGGTTACACAATGCCAGCTAGTTTATCATCTAAAATTGGAGCAGATAAATTACGTTTTTACCTAACAGGAGAAAACCTAATCACTTTTACAAAATACACTGGATATGATCCAGAAATTGGAGGTCAAGTTTTTGGTATAGATAAAGGAGTTTATCCGCAAGCAAGATCTATTCTGTTTGGAGCTAACGTTCAATTTTAATAAATTAAAGAATCATGAAAACGATAAAATTTAAATATATATATGTAGCCGTGGCAATGGCTGTTCTAGGATCTTGCTCTGAAGATTTTGTGACTATCGATCCAAAAGGAAAATTCGATACAAGTACCTATTTTTCTAATGAGCAACAATGCTATGCGGCTTTAATTGGAGTTTACGATCCGTTGAGAAAAAACACAGGAGGTTTTGAAAACTTAGTAGCGATGCTAAATGCTGGTTCTGATGATTTTTATGCTGGTGGAGGTAGTTCTACAGATGGAACCGGAATCCAGAATTTCTCTACACACTCACTTACTTCAATTACTATTCCAGGTAGCTATTGGAGCGATCATTACCAAGGTATTTCTAGAGCAAATATGTTGATCGCTAAATTACCAGCAGCTTCAATGAATGATGGAGTAAGAAGCAGATTTGCGACTGAAGCTAAAACTTTACGTGCATTTTACTATTTCAATTTAGTAAGACTGTTCAAAAACCTTGCATTAGTTTTAGAGCCGTTAACTACAGAAACAATTTATAATCCTGAGCAAGTTGCTCCAGAGGTAATTTATGCTCAAATAGAAAAAGATTTGACAGAAGCTATTGTCGCTTTACCAAATAAAGTGGATGCAAAAACTGAGGCTGGAAGATTTAACAAAGGAGCTGCTCAAGCGCTTTTAGGAAAAGTGTATTTGTTTGAAGGTAAAAACCCTCAGGCAGCAGCTGTTTTAGCAGAAGTAAACGGTACTCCTGGAGGAGTGAACCAATACGGTAATAAATTGTTAGATCACTTTAGCGATTTATGGATTACATCAAACAAATTTAACGCAGAATCATTAATTGAAGTATCTCACAGTAGTGCTGGTAACTCTGATTGGACATTCTGGGGACAAGGTAAAGATGAAGGAAACTCTTTAAACATCATGGTTGGACCAAGAGGGTATTCTAGACCAAAAGGTTCTGATGCTCCAGATCTTCCAGCAGGATGGGCATTTAACGTTGCAACTCAAAAATTATATGATGCAATGCAAGGTGATCCACGTAAGGATGCTACAATTCTTGATTTAAAAGCATTAAAAGCAAGCAGGAAAAGCAGATTATATTCCAGCTTACCAAGACACTGGATATTTCTTGAACAAATATCTTCCAAGACAGACAGATGTTAGTACAGGTGGAGGTAACTCAGAGTTGAACTACAAACAAAACTCTTATGTAATCAGACTTGCAGATACTTACTTAATGGAAGCAGAAGCGTTAGGATCTGGAACAAGAGCACAAGCTTTACTTGATGCGGTTAGAAAAAGAGCCGGATTAACTCCTGTTCCTGTAACATTAGCGACTATTAAGCACGAAAGAAGAATGGAGTTAGCGGGTGAAGGACATAGATTCTTTGATTTAGTAAGATGGGGAGATGCAGCAGCAGCTTTATCTGATAGAGGTTTTGATGCTGGAACAGATGAGATTTTCCCAATTCCGTACACAGAACTTAACGGTACTAAATTAAAACAAAATCCTAATTACCAATAGTATTTACTAATTAACCAAAATAAAAAGAAATGAACCTAAATATATATTTTAGAAAAAGTGTATACCTAATGCTAATTTTAGCATTAGGAACACTAAACAGCTGTAGCGAAGAAGTTAATGAGAACCCTCTTTTGGCTACAAATGTTGATCCTTCGTTTACCATAACACCTGTTGCAGGAGAAGTAAACACCTATATGCTAACATCTCAAATAAAAGGAGTTATTGATTCTTATTGGGATATTGGATATGGGCCTTACTTAGGGAAAATGACTGAAAAAATTGTGTTGCCAGATGCAGGTACTTACACTGTTAAACATATTGCAGTTGGAGCAGGAGGAGCAAGTGCAGATGTGTCTCATCCAATTGTAGTAGAAACTTCTGATCCAGCGAAACCTAATTTAGTAAAAGGCGGTTTCTTTAATAATGCTTGCTGACATTGCACAATGGACATCTGCAAAATTAAGTCCGACTGGGGCTGCTTTTTGGTCTTTTGAAACTGGAAGCGCAACAATTCACTCTGCTGGAGGAGGTGCACAAGAAGGTATCTACCAAGCAATTGATGTTGTAAAAGATAAAGAATATACAATTGATATGTTGGTTTCATCTCCAAGCGGATCTGACGAAACTTGGTTTGAAGTATATGCTGGTAAAACAGTCCCTGTAGATGGTGTTGAGTACAAAGACAACAAAGTTATGGGATTGAGTACTTGGGATGGTTGTGCTAAAAGTGCATTTTTAGGAAGACTGTCAATTGTTGGATGTGTTAAAAATGACAGAACGGCTTCAGTTTCTAATGTAGTTAAATTCGACACAACAGGTAAAATTTATTTAGTTATCAGAAGTGGTGGTAGTGGTAATAAGTTTACAAAAGATGGAATTACAATTGGAAGAATTGAAATGAGAGCAAAATAATAAAGATTAAGTTAAGTTTAAGTTTAAGTTTAAGTTTGGTTGTAAATAGCCCATAATCATTATGAGTATGGGCTATTTTTTAAATCCTTCAATGGTAGAACTCATTTTTTTGATTTCTTCTAAACTTCAATTTAAAAACATTATAATTAGAAGCGAATGAAAAAAAATAGTCTAAAAATTATATGCCTTTTGTTTTCTGTTGCGGCTTTTGCACAACAGCCAAAAACAAAAAAAGAGTTCACAACCGACGGTAAAAAAATAACCGTTTATACTACTGCAGAAAACTCTAAGTTACGATTAACTACTACAGATAATTTGACTTTTTCTGCCGCAAAACAACCTCTAGAAACCGAAAATTCTATTTTTGTCCAACCATCTAAAAAGTTTCAGACTTTTATGGGAATCGGAGGGGCTATCACAGATGCTAGTGCCGAAATATTTGCTAAACTTTCAAAAGAAAAACAAGCAGAATTTTTAAATGCTTACTACGATCAGCAAAAAGGTATAGGCTATTCTTTGCTAAGAACAACAATTCAAAGTTCTGATTTTAGCAGTGGAAGCTATTCTTATATCGAAGAAGGAGATAAAGATCTGAAAACTTTTTCTATTGATCACGATAGACAATATCGAATTCCTTTAATCAAACAAGCCATTCAAAAAGCTGGTGGAAAATTGACAACTTATGTTGCGCCTTGGTCACCAAATGCTTTTATGAAAAGCAATAAGAATGTATTAAAAGGAGGAACTTTACTTCCTGAATACTACCAAACTTGGGCTAATTTTTATGTAAAATTTATTAAAGCTTACGAAAAAGAAGGCATTCCGATTTGGGGAACTTCTACTCAAAATGAACCAATGGCGGTTCAGACTTGGGAGTCTTGTATTTATACAGCTGAAGCTGAGAGAGATTTTATCAAAAATTATCTTGGGCCAACTTTGAAAAAAGAAAATCTTGGAGATAAAAAAATTATCGTTTGGGATCATAACCGTGATTTGATGAATTATCGCGCCAATGTAATTTACTCAGATCCTGAAGCATCAAAATATGTTTGGGGAATGGGATTTCACTGGTACGAAACTTGGTCTGGCGGTGCACCAATGTTTGATAACGTAGGGAAAGTAAATGAAGCTTATCCAGACAAAAAACTGATGTTTACGGAAGGTTGTATCGAAAAATTTGATGCATCAAAATATCAATTTTGGGGTAATGCTGAGCGTTACGGAATTAACATGATTAATGATTTTAATAACGGAACCGTGGCTTGGACAGACTGGAATATTCTTCTAGACCAGAATGGAGGTCCAAATCATGTTGGAAATTTCTGTTTCGCACCAATTCATGCAGATACAACAACTGGAGAATTAATTTACACTCCATCTTATTATTACATTGGACACTTTTCAAAGTTCATTCGCTTAAATGCAGTTCGTGTAAGTACAGCTGCAAGTAAAAGCGCATTATTAAGCACATCTTTTTTAAATGCTGACGGAACAATGGCAACTATTGTCATGAACCAATCAGCCAATGATCTTACATACAATTTAATTATTGGTGATAAAAAGGCAGAAGTGAAAATTCCGTCACATGCTATACAAACACTTGTTTATTAATATTTTGCAGTAAAGTAATGAAGAGGACTAATTTGAATCATCCATTTTAGTCTTCTCTTGCTTTTAATTTTAAAACGATTATTTAAGCAACATGAAAGTTACCTCACAAATATTTTTATCAGCCTTTGTTCTAATACAATTAAGCTGTTTTACCCCAAAAATAACAGCTCAAAAAAACAGTAAAATAAAGGTTTATACTACTGCCGAAAATACCAATTTGAAATTATCATTGTCAAATGATTTTATTTCGAAAAACAACACTACACAACAAAAAACATCAACAGTATCTATTATTGTAAATACTGGAAAAACAGACCAAACCTTTCTCGGAATAGGAGGAGCAATTACAGATGCAAGTGCAGAAGTTTTTGCAAAATTATCGCCTAAAAAACAACAGGAATTTTTAACTGCTTATTACGATAAAAACAAAGGTATTGGGTATACTTTGGCTAGAACAAACATTCACAGCTGTGATTTCAGCAGTGATAGCTATACATATGTTGCTGAAGGAGACAAAGAACTAAAGACTTTTAATATAAACCACGATCGCAAATATAGAATTCCACTAATTAAAAAAGCAATTAAAACAGCCGGCGGAAAACTAACCTTATTTGTTAGTCCATGGAGTCCCCCAGCTTTCATGAAAGACAATAATGATATTTTGCACGGCGGCGTTTTGTTGCCTGAATTTGCTCCAGCTTGGGCACTATATTATACGAAGTTTATAAAAGAGTACGAAAAAGAAGGAATTCCAATTTGGGGATTGACAGTTCAAAACGAACCAATGGCCAAACAAAGTTGGGAATCTTGTATTTATACTCCAGAAGCAGAAAGAGATTTTCTTAAAAATTACCTTGGGCCAACTTTAGAAAAAGAAGGATTGGGGGCTAAAAACGTTATTATTTGGGATCATAATCGAGGAGATATGTTAATCAAAAGAGCCAATCTTGTTTTCTCAGATCCTGAAGTTTCTAAATATGCTTGGGGAATTGGATTTCACTGGTATGAAACTTGGAATGGAGGGCCACCTCAATTCGAATCTGTTGCAAAAGTTCATGAAGCTTTTCCAAATAAAAATCTTCTTTTTACAGAAGGCTGTATTGAAAAATTTGATGCTACAAAATATCAATTTTGGGGAAATGCAGAGCGTTACGGAATTAATATAATTAATGATTTTAATAACGGAACTGTTGGTTGGACAGATTGGAATATTCTTCTAGATCAAAAAGGAGGACCAAATCATGTTGGAAATTTCTGTTTTGCGCCTATTCATGCCGACATAACAAAAGATGAGTTAATTTATACGCCAATGTACTACTATATTGGGCATTTTTCAAAATTCATTAGACCCAATGCAAAAAGAGTACTTGAAACCATAAGCGACAAATCTTTATTAAGCACATCTTTTAAAAATTCTGACGGACAATTGATTACTGTAGTGATGAATCAATCTGAAAAAGAGATTGTTTATTCTTTAGAAAATCAAACAGAAAAAACAACAATTACAATTCCGCACACGCTATACAGACAATTGTTTATTAATTGTCAGCTAACTAAATAACCGCAAAAAATGAAATTCAATTTAAAAAATACCATAAAAGCATTTTTCTTTATGGCAGCCGTATTGGCTCAAGTAAAATGTTCTTCTTCAAGTGATCCAGTAGAAAATCCGCCTGTAGATCCTCCAGTGACACCTCCAGTAGTAGTTACAAACGATGTTGATTTTTGGCTAACAAAAGGCAATCAGACTGTTTTATTGGCAAAACAATCGGGAATATTGGGTTTTGGTACAACAACAAATACTTATGCTAATATTGAAGTAAATGCCAATCAAAAATATCAGACCATTGATGGTTTTGGATATACTTTAACAGGAGGAAGTGTGGAGGTTATAAACCAGCTAAACGCGACTAAAAGAACGGCTCTTTTGCAGGAACTGTTTGGTTCTGGCGCAAATTCAATTGGAGTTAGCTACATAAGAATCAGTATTGGAGCTTCAGATTTAAATGCAACACCGTTTACTTACGACGATCTTGCTCGCTGGCGAAACAGATTTAAACCTAGAAAAATTTAGTTTAGAAAAAGACAAAACTCTAATTGCTATGCTAAAAGAAATTTTAGTCATAAATCCAAAGATTTTAATCTTGGCAACACCTTGGTCTGCACCGATTTGGATGAAAGACGTAGCTAGTTTTAAAGGAGGAGAACTGAAAACAGAGTATTATGATGTATACGCTAAATATTTTGTAAAATATATTCAGCAGATGAAAGCAGAAGGAATTACAATCGATGCTGTAACTCCTCAAAACGAACCTTTGCATGACGGAAACAATCCAAGTATGTATATGTCTGCCTCAGATCAGGGAGCTTTTATTAAAAACAGTTTAGGCCCAGCATTTAAAGCGACAAATCTAAACGTAAAAATTATTGCTTACGACCACAACTGCGATAACCCAAATTATCCAAAAGCAATTTTGGCAGATGCAGATGCATTTCCATTTGTAGACGGATCGGCTTTCCATTTATACGCAGGAGATATTAGTGCCTTAACTAACGTTTTTAATTCTTATCCGACTAAGAACGTATATTTTACAGAACAATGGACTTCTTCTGATGGGAAATTTGATGGCGATTTAAAATGGCATCTTCGAAATGTAATTATCGGATCGATGAGAAATTACAGTAAAAATGCATTAGAGTGGAATCTAGCCAATAATTCAAGTTTTGGTCCTCATACAGATGGCGGATGTAATATGTGTAAAGGTGCTATAACTATAACTTCAGGAGATAGTTTTGAGCGTAATGTAGGGTATTACATTATTGCACATGCTTCAAAATTTGTTCCAATGGGATCAACAAGAATACAAAGTAACTCAGGAGGAAACTTACAGAATGTTGCTTTCATTACGCCTTCAGGTTCTAAAGTATTAATTGTAGAAAATGATGGTTCGGAAACAGAAACTTTCAATATTAAATTCAATGGAAAATGGGTTACAACTTCTCTTGAAGGAGGATCTGTTGGGACTTATACTTGGAAATAATCTGATAAACTATTTTATATGAAAAAAATACTTTTAACATCGTTGCTTTTTGTTTCGATTGCCTCTTTGGCACAAGGCTTTTTGCATAGAGACGGACAAAAAATAGTAGATGGAAATGGTAAAAATGTTCTTTTAAGAGGTTTGGGTCTTGGTGGATGGATGGTGCAAGAGGGTTATATGTTACAGACTCAACCATTTGCTAGTCCGCAATATCAAATTAGACAAAAAATACAGGAAGTTATTGGCGAAGAAGGAACAAAAGAATTCTATGCGGTCTACAAAGCAAACGGAATTACGAAACGAGATGTTGACTCTTTAGCAAAATGGGGATTCAACTCTATTCGTCTTCCTATGCATTACAATTTGTATACTCCGCCAATCGAGCAGGAGAAAAATGGAGAAATCACTTGGATTGAAGAAGGTTTCACCATGACAGATAATTTACTGAAGTGGTGTGCCGAAAATAAAATTTACTTGATTTTAGATTTACACGCAGCTCCTGGCGGACAAGGAAATGATGCTCGCGATTTCAGATTTTGATACCACAAAACCTGGACTTTGGCAAAGTGAGACCAATCAGAAAAAAATGATTGCTTTATGGAAAAAACTGGCTTCTCGATACAGAGATAATCCTTGGATTGGAGCGTACGATATTATCAACGAACCAAACTGGAATTTTACCGGATCAAACAAAAATGGTTGCGACGAAAATTCAAACGGACCTTTAAGAGATTTAATGGTTGCTGTTACAAAAGCCATTCGTGAAGTAGATACAAATCATTTAATTTTTATTGAAGGAAATTGCTGGGGAAATAATTATAACGGAATTTTTCCTCTTTGGGATGATAATCTAGCTTTAAGCTTTCACAAATATTGGAACTATAATGACAAAGCTTCAATCGAAACGATGTTAGGTTACAGAGAGAAATACAATGTACCAATTTGGATGGGAGAAAGTGGAGAAAACTCTAATGTTTGGTTCAAAGATGTTTTGACTTTAGTTGAAAGTAACAATATTGGGTGGGCTTTCTGGCCAATGAAAAAAATAGACAACATTGCAGGAGTAGCCTCTGTTACTAAAATTCCAGAGTATGATGTTCTCTTGAAATATTGGAGAGACGGCGGCCAAAAACCAACTCCAGAATTCGCTAAAAAAACATTGATGAAAATAGCGGACAATTATAAAATGGAAAACGTAACCGTTAAACCAGATGTTGTAGATGCCATGTTTAGACAAGTGCAAACAGACGATACAAAACCATACAAAAAGAATACAGTTCCAGGAAAAATTGTCGCAACGTACTATGATTTAGGAACCAATGGAAAAGCTTACTTCGACAATGATTTTGTAAATTATAGATCAGTAACCGGAAAAGATGAAAGATGGAATCTTGGCAACAGCATGAGAAATGACGGAGTTGATATTTTGCCTTGTAAAGACAAAGATTCAAACGGTTATCAAGTTTCATTTATCGAAGATGGAGAATGGATTCAATATACCGTTGATGCAAAACAGGGAAATTATAATGTTGCTATTCGTTATTCAAGCGAAAAAGCTGAAGGGAAATTGTATGTAGAAATTGATGGAATAAAATCTAAAGAAATTACACTTTCTGCAACTGCTGGAGACAATAAATGGAAGACTGTCATTTTATCTGATATAGCATTAAAATCGGGTTCAAACAAAGTAAAAGTTGTATTTGAAAAAGGAGGTTTTAATCTGAACTATTTTGACTTTGCTATTAATAAAACGAAGAAGTAAAAAAGAATAATAGTTGCTTTAATATTAAATAAATCATTTAAATAATAAAAAGATGAAAATGATTATGGACGAGTATACAATTAACATAACTTTTAAATAGATTTTTCTCTTTAAAGCCTCGTAAACACTAGCTTTACAAGATTAAAATTTTTTAACATGAAAAAGATAAACAAACTTGTTTTTGCAGTAATTCTGCTTTTAACCGTGAACTCATTTTATGGTCAGAATTTAAAAATTATGACATATAATATCCGTTTGGACGTTGCTTCAGACGGAGAAAATGCTTGGCCAAACCGAAAGGATTATTTTACATCTCAAATTGGTTTTTACAGCCCAGACATTTTCGGAGTTCAGGAAGCAACGCCAAATCAAGTTTTAGATATTGCATCGGCTTTGCCAAATTATAACAAATTCGGAGTAGGAAGAGAAGAAGGAGGTTTAGGAGAAGCTTGTACGATTTATTACAAAAAAGACCGTTTTAAAGTTGAGCAATCAAATACTTTCTGGTTATCTGAAACCCCAAACGTAGTTTCAAGAGGTTGGGATGCAGCCTGCAACAGAGTTTGTACATACGGACTCTTTAAAGATTTAAAAACTAAAAAGTCATTTTGGGTTTTCAATTTGCATTTAGATCATATGGGAGAAGAAGCAAGGGTTAAAGGCGTACAGCTTGCTCTTTCTAAAATAAAAGAATTGAATACAAAAAATTATCCTGCTTTTCTAATGGGTGATTTCAATTCTGAACCCAATACAACGCAAATTGGAGAAATCAAGAAATTGATGGATGATACTAAAGACGTTTCAATAGAAAAACCTTTTGGACCTTCAGGAACTTTCAACGATTTTAAACACAATGAACCCGTAACATTATTGTTAGACTATATTTTTATTTCAAAAAAGAGTGGTCTAAAAATTCAAAAACACGCAGTGTTAAGTGATTCTAAAGATTTAAAATATCCCTCAGATCATTTGCCTGTCTTAATAGAAATAGATTAACATGAAAAACATCAACAAAAAACTTCAAATTCTAGTTTTACTGCCATTAATTGCAATGCAGTTCAACTGTGGATCTTCAACAAATGCTGTAAAAAATACTGGAAAAGTTTCTTCTTGGATTACCACTACAGACGAGACCTCAAAACTTAAAAAACAAACTGATTTAGCTTTTGCGTCAGAAACAAATTCAAATCAGACTATTGAAGTAAATCCAGCTGAAAAATTTCAAACCGTAGAAGGTTTCGGATTTTCATTAACAGGAGGAAGTGCTCAAGCCATTAAAAAATTGGATAAGCCAAAAAGAGAAGCTTTACTTCAGGAATTATTCTCAAGAAAAGACAACGCAATTGGTTTAAGTTATTTAAGAATAAGTATTGGAGCATCTGATTTGAATGAAAAAGTTTTTTCGTATGATGATATGCCAGAAGGACAAACCGATTTGAAACTGGAACATTTTAATCTTGGACCAGATTTAGACGATGTAATTCCGGTTTTAAAAGAAATTTTAGCTATAAATCCTAAAATTAAAATAATGGGTTCTCCGTGGTCTCCACCAGTTTGGATGAAAGACAACGGAAGCTCAAAAGGCGGAAGTTTACAGCCAAAATACTATCAAGTTTATGCAGAATATTTTGTGAAATATATTCAAGCAATGAAATCTCACGGAATTGTTATTGACGCTATAACGCCTCAAAACGAGCCTTTGCACCCAGGAAACAATCCAAGTTTATTGATGTTGGCAGAGCAGCAAGCAGATTTTATTGGAAATAATTTAGGGCCTGCTTTCGCGAAAGCTGGAATCAAAACCAAAATTGTTGTTTACGATCACAACTGTAATAAACCAGAATATCCTTTGACAATTTTAAGAGATCCAAAAGCAAATTCGTTTGTAGCAGGATCAGCTTTTCACTTGTACGAAGGAGATATTAGTGCTTTGACTACTGTTCATAATGAATTTCCAAATAAAGACTTGTATTTTACAGAACAATATACAGGAACAGGAACCAATTTTGAAACTGATTTAAAATGGAGCGTGAAAAATGTGGTTATTGGTTCTATGAGAAACTGGAGTAAAAATGCACTTTCTTGGGGATTAGCAAATGATGAATTCTACAAACCTTTTACGCCAGGAGGATGTTCAACCTGTAAAGGAGCTTTGATGATTGATCAAAATCAAAACATCAAAAGAGAAGTGGGATATTATATTATCGGACACGCTTCTAAATTTGTTCCAGAAGGTTCGGTAAGAATTGGTAGTAATATTGCAGGCAACTTATATAATGTAGCTTTCAAAACTCCATCAGGTCAAACTGTTTTAATTGTAGAAAATGATGGAGCTTCGGCAGAAACATTTAATATTAAATACAATCAAAAACAAACCACAACCACACTAAATGCTGGAGCAGTAGCTACTTACGTTTGGTAAAAACTTAAACTATGAAAAGAATAACCACAGTTACGCTGTTTATGCTTTCGCTTATTGCGTCGGCACAGCAGCAGTCAATAGATCAGAAAGTCAATGATCTGTTGAAGAAAATGACAATTGAAGAAAAAGTAGGCCAGCTGAATCAATACACTGGCGATAATCAGGCAACTGGACCAATTACCATTAACCCGAACAAACAAGCCGAAATCAAACAAGGTTTAGTTGGTTCGATGTTAAATATTATAGGAACAAAATATACCAGACAATATCAAGAATTGGCAATGCAGTCAAGACTTAAAATTCCGTTGTTGTTTGGACAAGATGTTATTCACGGCTACAAAACAACTTTTCCTCTTCCTTTAGCGGAAGCGGCAAGTTGGGATTTAGCGACAATCGAATTAGGAGCAAGAGTTGCAGCAACAGAAGCTGCGGCAAGCGGAATTCATTGGACATTTGCTCCAATGGTAGACATCAGTCGTGATCCTCGTTGGGGACGTGTAATGGAAGGTGCAGGAGAAGATACTTATTTAGGTTCTAAAATTGCTTATGCGAGAGTAAAAGGTTTTCAAGGAAATAAATTGGGAGATTTAAACTCGGTTATGGCTTGCGTAAAACACTTTGTCGCTTATGGAGCAGGAGTTGGAGGAAGAGATTACAACTCTGTTGACATGAGCGAAAGAATGCTTTGGGAAACGTATTTGCCTCCTTTTAAAGCAGCTTTAGATGCTGGTGCAAGCAACATTCATGAATTCGTTCAATGATATTAACGGAATTCCGGCAACAGGAAATGCACATCTGCAAAGAGATATCTTAAAAGGAAAATGGAACTTTCAAGGTTTCGTAGTTTCAGATTGGGGATCAATTGGCGAAATGGTAGCTCACGGTTACTCTAAAGATCTCAAAGAAGCGGCTTATTCTGCAATTACTGCAGGAAGCGATATGGATATGGAAAGCAATGCTTACCGTTATAATTTAGCTCAATTAGTAAAAGAGGGAAGAGTTTCTGTTGATTTAGTTGATGATGCTGTAAGACGCATTCTTCGTAAGAAATTCGAATTAGGACTATTTGATGATCCTTATAAATATTCTGATGCAAAACGCGAAGAAAAAGCATTAAACAATTTAGAGCACAGAAAAGCGGCTCGAGAAATGGCAGAGAAAAGTATCGTTTTATTGAAGAATGAAAACCAGACTTTACCAATTTCTAAAAGTGTAAAAACAATTGCTTTCATTGGACCAATGGTAAAAGAGTACAAAGCCAATATGGGATTTTGGGCTGTTGAACTTCCAGAAGTAAAATACGATCAATGGGTAGTTTCGCAATGGGACGGTTTACAAAATAAAGTAGGCAAAAACACTAAATTATTGTACGCAAAAGGATGTGATGTTACTGGCGACAATAAAGACGGTTTTGCAGAAGCAGTTGAAACAGCCAAACAAGCTGACGTTGTAATTTTAAGTATTGGCGAAAGACACGATATGAGCGGTGAGGCAAAAAGCCGAAGCGATATTCATTTGCCAGGAGTTCAAGAAGATTTAGTAAAAGCGGTTATGGCAACAGGAAAACCAGTTGTAGTTTTAATAAATGCTGGAAGACCATTAGTTTTTAATTACACTGCAGATAATGTTCCAGCAATTCTATACACTTGGTGGTTAGGCACTGAAGCAGGAAATGCAATTGCAAATGTATTGTTTGGAGATTATAATCCGTCTGGAAAATTACCTATGACTTTTCCGAGAGAAGTAGGACAAGTGCCAATTTATTACAATCATTTCAGTACAGGAAGACCTGCTAAAGACGAAAATTCAACAAATTACGTTTCGGCTTATATCGACTTGAAGAACTCTCCGAAATTTCCTTTTGGATATGGGTTAAGTTATACAACGTTTGATTATTCTGGTTTGAAACTCTCTTCTACCAAAATAAAAAGCAACGAAACTATTAAAGTTTCTTTCCAATTGAAAAATACCGGAAAAGTAGCTGGAGAAGAAGTAGCTCAGTTGTACTTGAAAGATAAATTTGGTTCTGTTGTAAGACCAGTATTAGAATTAAGAGATTTCCAGAAAGTGAAATTAAATGCTGGAGAAACTAAAACAATCGAATTTACAATAGACAAAGAGAAACTTTCTTTCTACAATAATAAATTAGAATGGGTTGCTGAACCAGGAGATTTTGAAGTAATGATCGGAACTTCATCGGCAGATATTAAATTGAGATCTGATTTTGAATTAGCAGATTAAGTTTTAACAAAAAACGGGGTCCTAAAAGGCCCCGTTTTTTATATGTCAAATTTATTTAAGACGTTTCTTGAAACTGTATTTCAGCATATTCAATAAACCTTCTTCGATAATGTCAATTCCAATTCCGAAATTACTATCTGCAACTTCGTGATGCGCATTTCTAAAATCTTCAAAATCCTCACTCGGAATTTCTAAGTTGATTAATGGTTTGTAATCGATATTTATAGAAGCACCATTTTTAGTTACTTTTTTACGACTTGTAAAATCGAAGTAAGGATTTGTGATGGTACTTTCTTGAATCGTATATTTCTCCTGAGTATCTATTTTTTGATCTGTCGTGAGATTAATTTCGTATTTCTCATTGTCAAAATTATGCCAAAACAAAAGGTCAGTATGCATAAAATCACGAGCTCCATTTTTAACCACATTGCGATCAAAATACATTAGGAAACGATTTTTCTCTGCATCTGTAAAATACGGATTTTCGATTGACGCATTATACTGAATCGTAAATTCATTCTGTTTTTTGTCATCACTTACAATTTCGATTGCTGCACCTTTAAAAATCGTTCTAATATCAGTTCCGTTTCTATCATTTGAATAATTTAAAGTATAGAACAAGAAATTATTCCAGCTGTCAATGATTTCTCTTTTGTTGGTGTTTTTGAAATATTTACGCATATAATTGGCACGGTTTCCTTTGTAAGTCGTAACCAATTTTAATGTTCCCGTATTGTTTTGAGCATTAAAATCTGCTTTTTCATTTATACCATAATAAGGAAATCTGTAAGGCTCTTTAATTTGTAATTCAAGATTTGGTTTCACTTCCAAATAGTGCATAAAATAGATGTAACCACGATTTTCAATTAATCCAAATTCATCTCTCGAAGTAGCATCAACAAAATAAACTCCGCCTTTGTAATTGATTTTTACGATAACATGATTAAAAGTTAATAGTGACGGAAGGTAATATTTAATGTAATGATCTGAATTGAAGTTAACCAAAACCACAGAAGAATCAACATTGATATAATCTAAAACTACTTTCAACAAAACTGATTTTGCTTTGCAGTCTCCTTGTTTATTTTCATAAGTTACTGATGGTTCTTGCGGTTTGTGACCATTCATTTCATCAGCATTATAAATATAGTAAACGTGATTTTGAACATAATCAATAGCAAACTGTAATTTCTCATCTTGATCTGCAATTGCATCTAGTTTTTCTACCAGTTTTGGGGCAAATTCAGCCAAAGAGGCTTTACTGTATATTTCTTCGTAAAGAGGAGAAATGTAATTTGATAAATCAATCCAGTTGCGATTTGTTGCAAAATCAATAAAAGGAGCAATTTCTCTATTTGAATCAAAAGAGTTAATGTAATTTTCTTTTTCGATTACATATCGTTCTCCTTTTTCTAAGAAATTAATTTCTGGTTGCAATACATTTCCTTCTTCATCTCTATAAAATGTCTTTTTGTATGCAATCTTTTCTTTTCTATCATTAATAAAAGAAAACTTGTATTTGCCGTAAGCCCAGTAAGTGCTAGGTGTTACATAGACATATTTAAGAAATTCTTTTCGCATAAAATCACGATCTGTAAAGACCTTTGTACGCGAATCTTCTGTAATTAAAACATCATAAAGGCGTAAATCTTTAATCGTAATATTTACCTTTTTGTTGTCGCTTAAAATACCGCCTTCACTCTGATTTTCGCTATCTAGAACTTTAATTTTAGTATCAGCAATTTTATCAATCAAAACACCATCTCTCAACACGCTAATTCGGTGTATCAAATAAGTTTCGTTTTCTTCAACAACAACATCTCTTACTGAAGCACTTTCAAGGTTTGAAGGTTCGTTAAGTGTGTAGGCAACGCAAGCATATTCGCTATTTTCAGTATCGCTTGTGTAGTAAACTTTATCCAAGAAGTAGCAGAAATCGCGACCTTCTTCAACCTGTTTGTTGGAGAAATCCGATTCTTGTATATAGTCAATAAGTTGATCATCGTTAATTGTAGGTGCCCAGTTTTCTGGTTTTTGAATTTTGTAACTTTCTGGTTCAATGATATTTTCCATGATTCTTTCTATAGGTGTATATTCTTACTTTTAAAACGGCTAAAATAACTAATAAAAGACCATTTTCTTTCATATTAGTGTAAAATTTATAATAAAAAACCCCACAAAAGTGGGGCCAGCATTATAAATTATATAGATGTGTAGGTATTTATTTCAAAACAATATTTATAAAATCCATTGCGCCAATTCCTTTATAAGAGGCATACAAAGCTTTTTCGTAAGCTTCTCTTTTTGCTTTTTTATCTTTTGCGTCAGTTTCAACAATCATTTCATTGAAAATTCTCTCTTGTTCTTCGCTATATTTTAGAGATTCTTCCAGAAGATATGTTTTTGAAACAAATCCGAATGAAGACCAAATTCTGGTTCTGATTTTTTTACCGATGTGTTTTAAAGGATTGTTAATCATAAGTTCTGTATTTAAATTTCTACGCTCACTTGAAGAAAAATGGGAACAGCTTGCATTATTTTTCTTTGTATTTGATTCTATTTTTAACAATTAAAATTGTTAATGTGTTATTATGACGCAATGTACTTATTTTTTTAAATTTGATTTTAAATTTTCGTTAAAATTGTAGTTTCAACACTTTTGTTTTAGTGAAAATCGGTCCTTTGTTTTTAGAAGACATTTCAGTTTTATAAAAATGAAGTAAATTGCAGAGTTATTAGAAGAAAGAATTTATACCAATCTGATGCTAAAGGACATTATAGATAATAACGAAAATTACCAGCCAGGGCTGTCTATAGACTGTGTCATTTTTGGCTTTCATGATAATCAGTTAAAAGTTTTATTGATTAAAGTGGAACGAGCCAATAAATGGTCTTTGCCTGGTGGTTTTATCCCTGTAGATCAAGATATTGATACGGCTGCAATCACGGTATTGAATAGCAGAACTGGGGTTGATGGTGTTTTTTTAAGACAATTTGCAACCTTTGGAAAAGTAGATCGTAACAAACAGCACTTTGATAAAAAGACGTTGGAATATCTTAAAATTGAAGAAGCAAAAGGAAAATGGCTCCTGCGTCGTTTTGTTACGATTGGATATTATGCCTTGGTAGATTTTTCGAAAATTCTTCCAAATCCGGCCGGCAGGCATGAAGTTGTAGAATGGATTGACCACAAAGAAGTTCCTGAACTTATTTTAGATCATCGTGAAATTCTGGATAAAGCTCTCGATACTTTAAGAATCGAATTGAACTTAATGCCAATTGGTTACAACTTATTGCCTGAGAAATTTACAATTCCAGAATTGCAAAAATTGTATGAAACGATTTTGGATAAAAAGCTAGACCGAAGAAACTTTTTGCGTAAAATTACCAATATTGGAATTCTGACCAAATTGGATGAAAAGAAAAGCAACGTAGCGCACAAAGCTCCAAACTTATATTCTTTTGATAAAGAAAAATACGATGAAGTGCTGAAAAATGGATTGAACCAAGGTTGGTAAGAGTGAGTTTTAATCTTTAAAAATTGTGATTATGGTTTCAATTGAAGAAGTTAGGAAATTAGCAATGTCATTTCCAGATGCGACCGAAGGTCCCCATTTTACGAAAACTTCCTTTCGAATAAAAAAGAAAATCTTTGCCACTTTAGACGAAAAAAGAAATCAGGTAGAAATAAAATTAAACGAAATAGATCAGTCTGTTTTTTGTGCGTCAAGCGAAAAAATTTTCCATGAAGTTCCAAATAAATGGGGTAAACAAGGTTGGACAATTGTCGAACTTTCAAAAGTAAGACCCGAAATGTTTGAAGATGCGCTGATACTTTCGTATGAAAATGTTGCGACAAAAAAGAAGTAAAATTTTATCTCACAATAGTTCTAAAAGTCAAATTTACTCTTGGTTTTTGAGTGCTTTTTGTAGGAGGCAATCGATGCAACCAATGCGTTTGCGTTTCATCTTTCATAACCAATAAACTTCCGTGTTCCAGAATTAGAGAAACAGTTTTTTTAGATTCTTTATGTTTAAATGCAAATTTACGCTCGGCACCAAAACTTACAGAGCCAATCGCTCCATTTTTCTTTAAATCTTTTTCAGCGTCGCTATGCCACGCCATTCCCTCTTCGCCAGTATGGTATAAATTTAGCAAACAAGAATTAAAAATTTCACCTGTTTTCTCTTCAATGATTTTTTTTAATTCTAAAAGTTCAGGAGTCCAAGGCAACGCTTTTTTGGTGGTATTCGAATACGTATACTCAAATTCCTGATCGCCATACCAAGCTACTTTTCGTTTGGTTAAGATTAATTTCCCGAAGATTATTGCCTCGTCATTTTTCCATTCGATTGTGTTTAGTAAAGTGTCACGATAGAAATCGGCTTCTGTTTTAGAGAATAATTTTCCATAATAATTTACCGTTCCATCTTTCGGAAGCAGATTGGTTGTTTCGTCTATTTGAGGATTAAATAAGTCCATTTTTCCATTTTTGATATTCTGATTTCATGCAATGTCCGCAAGGTCTGAAACCATTTTCTCTCGCTTCATTTTCAGATAAAAAGAAAACCCGATTTTCTCTTTTCATTCTTTTCCCCGAAGTACATTTCAGTGTTCCGTAGATTTTTAATTTCTGGTTGCCACCGAAACAAATTTCGCCTTTTTTAATTTTATTTAGAAGGTCCAAATCGGTTATTTTGCTATGTTTTACCATTTATTTTTATAGATATTTTATTCTGTAGAGACGCACCGCAGTGCGTCTACGCAAAGATTGGTTTTTAATCTGCTACAGATTAGAGGAATTATTATGATTAAAAATCTGTTTAATTCTTTGGTATCTGCGAGGAAAATGTCTTTGTGGATTACGTTGTGTAGATGCATTGCAATGCGTCTTTCGAGCGGATAAATTTCTCGCAAAGTCGCGAAAACGCAAAGTTTTTTGATACAGTTTCTATATAGTTTGTCATTTCGACGAAGGAGAAATCTTCGCAAGTAACTCCGTAACGAAAATCCAATTTTTGTCGAGCTTCTCGAGAAGATTTCTCCTTCGTCGAAATGAAATAAAATGAGAAAAAAACTTTGCGTCACTGTACCTTTGAACCTTAATTTAACGCATCATGAAAAATAATACCTAACGTATATCTTTCACCAGAATGCACTTCGCTTACACCATGTTTCATGTTTACACGATAGTAGCCTTTCGTGCCTTTTACAGGTCTAAAATTGGTTGTAAAAACTAAAACATCTCCCTTTTTGGGTTTCAAAACAATCGCTTTAGATTGTGCTCGTGGAGTTTGCTGTGTCAAAACAAATTCACCACCCGTAAAATCTTCATCGGGTTCGTTTAGGAAAAGCACAATTTGAATAGGAAAATAAACATCACCATACAAATCCTGATGTAAAGTATTAAAACCGCTTTTTCCATATTTTAGAATTAGAACTGTAGCTTTGAGCTGGTTATTGTCATGACATTGTTTTAGCAAATCTTCATGTTTCTCTGGAAATACCGTGTCAATATTTAAAACTTTCATCCAAGAATTAGCAATTGGAGCCAGTTTAGGATAAATCGAAGACCGAATTTTTTCAATCAAATCAGGAAGAGGATAATTAAAATATTTGTATTCTCCTAAACCAAATCGATAACGTTCCATAACAACTGTTTTTCGATATAAATTGGGATTGTCATAATCAAATTTTAAGTCTTCGCATTGTTCATTATTCAACACATTTGAAATAATAGCAAAGCCATTTTCGTGCATAGATTCGGTAATGCTTTCCCAGTTTTGAGAAGCAATTTTTGATTGTATATTTTGCATAAAGAAGTTTTAGATTGAGATTTTTTTCCGCCACAAATTCACGAATTGTATTCGCATAGATCTAAAAAATCGTGAATTTGTGGCAAAAAAACTATGGATTTATTTGCGCACCTTCCCAGCCAATAATTGCTGTTTTTCGAGTGTTTCCCCACATGTAACCGCCAAATGTTCCCGAAGATTGAATAACGCGGTGACAAGGAATTAAAAAAGCAACAGGATTACTTCCAATTGCTGTTCCAACCGCGCGAGAAGCATTTGGTTTTTGAATTTGATGTGCAATAGAACCGTAAGTAGAAAGCTGTCCCATTGGGATTTTTAGCAAAGCTTCCCATACTTTCAATTGAAAATCGGTTCCTTTTAAATGCAATTTAATTTCTGATAATTTACTCCAGTCGTTTTGAAAAATGAATAAGGCATTTTGTTGAGATAAATCCAGTTTTTTCGAAAATTGGGCATTCGGGAATTTATCTTTTAAAGCGATAAATCCAGTTATTTCATCTTCGGCGAAAGCCATAAAACAAACGCCTTTTGAAGTAGAGGCAACAACAATATTTCCAAACGGACTTTCGGCAAAACTGTAGTTGATTTCAAGATTTTTTCCTCCGTTTTTATATTCGGCAGGTGTCATACCTTCAATATTTACAAATAAATCATGTAGACGACTTGTTCCTGAAAGTCCTGTTTCAAAAGCTGTTTCAGAAATGGTTGCCTGACTTTCTTTGAGTAGTTTTTTTGCGTGTTCGATGCTCGTATATTGTAAAAACTTCTTCGGACTCGTTCCTGCCCATTCGCTAAAAAGACGTTGAAAATGAAATGGACTTAAATGTACTTTTTCTGCAACTTCATCCAGATTGGGCTGATCTTTAAAATTAGCTTTGATATAATCTATAGCTTCAGCGATACGATTATAATTGATGGTTTCCTGTGTATTCATCTTCATTCAATTTTATAATACAAATATCGTTTGGTTTTTAAAGGTATAAAATCCGAAACTTGCTGAAATTGCTTTTATTTCAAGTTTCAAGTTTCAAATCTAAAATCTACAACAATTAAAAAAGTACTTTTTTCATTTTATAATTTATGATTTCTACTCCTTTTAAAATGTTTTTTTGTTCTGCTTTTACAATATAACCTTTCTTCTCAAAAAACGGTTTTGCAGTTATGCTTACATCAGAAGTTATAAATTTTGAATGATTTTTTTTAGCTTCGAATTCTAATTTGTTTATAATTTTATCTGCAATTGCTTGGCGTTGAAAGTCTTTATGAATAAACAATAGATCAATATAGTTTTCGTTTTTTAGAGTTCCAAACCCAACAATTTTATTGTCAATAATTGCCAATTCGATAAATTGTGTGTTAATTACATCGAGCCAACGTTCTTTGTTTTTTGCACCAGAAACCCAAACCTTAATTTGCTCTGAATTATAATCGCTTTTGCAAACAGATTGAATGGTTTCTGCAAATAATTTTTGCATTTCTTCTAGATCAGAAAGTAGAGCTTTTCTAAAAAACATTTTTTGAAATTTAAATTAATGTGCCGTTGTTTTAGAAAAAACATTGATCACAATAACACCAATTACAATTAATGCAAGACCTATAATTGCTGGCAAATCTGGAATTTCTTTAAAGAAAATAGCGCCAATAATCGTAATTAAAACAATACCAACCCCAGACCAAATAGCGTAAGCAAAACCAACAGGAATGGTTCTAATGGCAAAACTCAAACAATAAAATGCACCGCAATAGCCAATTATGGTAATAATACTTGGAAGCATTTTGGTAAATTCTTCGGATTTTTTTAATGCTGACGTAGCAATGATTTCGAAGATTATAGCGAGAAATAAAAATAGAAAATTCTTCATAGTTCACTTTTTTACAAAGGTAAATTTTAAAGCTGAAAATTATTTAAGATTATCTGTTCTAGAAGAAACACTTATTAGCTTGTATCCGTTTTCTGTTCTTAAAAATTCAAAATGATCTTGCCCACGATCGGTTTTGTTTTTTGGATTGATAACAATATCCATTGTTGGATAAATCCAATCTTTAGATTCGTTACAATTGTTGAAATAAATGTCGTATTCGTCCGATTCAAAAATAAACTGATTTAATCCGCCAGAAGAAATAAAATAATCTGTTTTTGGATTTTTAAGTTCCTGAAGTTTTAGTTTTAAATAAGTATAATTCTGATTGATAAATTTTGTTTTTGGGGCATGGATCCAGCCGTCTGTTTCTTTCCAATAGGTGATTTTATCGAAAGAATGTTTCTCTAAATTGGCTTTAGATAAGTCTTTAAGCAAGGTGTTTTCGAGCCAATGTTTAAACTCTTTATCGAAATTTATAAAAGAATAGTATTGTCCGTCAACTCCAAGAAAGCTTTCTCTTATTGGATCTTTGTTAGGTTCTTTTGATTTTTCTGCAGAATAGAAATTTAAATTATCATTATAGGCAAAATCTTCAATAAGAATTTTGTTGTTTATATCGATTAAAAACTCTTTTCCACCTTTCCAGAAAAAGTGTTCTCCATCTTGTTGCTTTTCGGCATCTTTTAAAGCACTAATCATTCCGTTTCTTACTTTGGTCAAATTACTGTATTGAGCTGAAATTACAATTTTTCCTTCGCTGTTAAAGACTCCCATTTTATCTGTTTTGCGGTCTTTAAATCTAATATATCCTTCATTTTCACAATCGGGTCCATTGTCAAAAACATACAAGCTGTCTACTCCAACAATTTTTCCCTGTTTGGTTAAATAATAGCTGTTCCATTTGCCGTTTACTTCTTCAGAAACGGCCATTATGTTTTCAAATTTTTGTGCGATTGTAAATCCAGTAAATTTTGGTTCTATTTTGACTACTCCGTTTTTGTCTTTAAATCCAGTAAGCGTGCTGTCTTTATTTGGGAATGCAGTCCAAATGTCATTACTTTGGGCGAATACTGAACAAGTAAAAAGGGCGAATATAAAAAGAGCAATAATCTTTTTCATGTGAAATGAATTTATCTAAGATGAACTTCTGCTTCCTTGTTTTTTGATTCTTCAAAACAATCGGAGCAAAGCATTTTGAAATCGGCGAGAGATTGAAAAGTTTCTGTCCATTCTTCACCATTATCCAAAAGATATTGCTCGCAGGAACCACACCAAGCAATTAGTGGAAGATCTTCCTCGGCTTCTGAATAGAAAAATCCGACTTGATTTTTGAATCTATTGCAGTTGCGATATGAATGCAGGTAAAAGACATTTCTTTTGAACCGTGAATGTCACAGGAAATTTTTTCGATCATTTTTTGAATTTAAAAGGCTTTAAGTTCAAATTTAAAGTTATAAACTAAAAAAACTGTAAATGTCTTGTTAATTTAAATGGTTCTTGGTTTACGTGTGCGTGAGGGATAGGAGCAAACTACCGAAGTAGTGCGGATAGCCCGACGGCATTGCGACAAGAGGGCGAATAAGCAGAAAGTATTTTTGCCCTCTTGTCGTGATGATGGCACGCCCAGATAATTTTTTTGTCTGAAGTGTCAGTTTGTTTAAAAAAACAAAACCTAAAGCTATTTTTTTTTAAGGATTAAGGGATAAGCCCACGCTAAAAAAGAATCTCACTTTGTCGATGTTGTTGATCCATGAAGTATCAAAGTGGATTGGGCCTAAAATGGATTCGTAAGATATGGCCGCGCCTCCAGATATTACTAGGCTTGGTTCAATATTATCGTCCCAGTTGCCTTTTGGATTAAATGCATGGTTAATATAATTGTCAAAAGTACTGAAACCAACTGTAGCAATATTAAAATGGGGGTTAGGTAAATTTTTCCGATAAGATTTATTTGAGATCCCAGTTTGAGCCCCATATATTGTGTAACATTGAGCTCGTCTTCGTGCAGGCCAGGCAATTGAAAGCGGTTACTTCCGGAGCTTGGAATTATTCCGCCTAAGAAATATTTTGAAGCATAACCAAATTCTGAAAATGAAATTTGATCTTCTTTAAGTTTATCCTGAAAAATAAAATAAGAATCAAACCCTATAATTCCTGTGATTTTCTTTTTTAAGAGTGCTCTTTTTTCAAAAGTAAAACCAAATTTAGTATAATTATTTGTCGCTCCAGAAATGTTTGTTAAGGCTGGATCGGAGAAAGTAGCGTTAATATCTGCTAGAAATGATCGTGCGAGATTTGATTTTATAATTGTTCCGTTTGTAGCAAAATATACCTTATCCATATCATTATAAGAATAATGCATGTTGAATTCAATGTTGTGAAAATTGTAATCGTTTATTGAAAGGGAATTCGGATTGTATTCTCGATCATATTTTGGTTTAACATGAGTGTAATGATAGTTTAGGCCAAAACCAAAATAGCTTTTCAGAGAGTTTAGATTTCTATTTATTTCATTGTTAAATTCAAAAGTATTATAAAGCATATTGTCTGAAGCCTTGCCATTAATGTAAATCTCTTGTCTTAATAAGGCGCCATAACCTTCAGTCATCCACCACCATTCTCGGTGTCCACCAAAATTTTTCTGATAATTGATTCTAGCTTTTGGTTGTTCTGCAATATCAGCGGTGATTAAAAGGCGAGAAGCGTCTGCTAGAACGTTTCTTCCGGTGTAGTTAAAAATGATTCCAACACCTCTATAAGTATCATAATGGATTGAGGTGTTCAGTTGGTTTTTAGCACGTTCAAATCCAAACAAAGTAATTCCGAGTTTGTCTTCGTCTTTTATAAAATAACTGTATGTTATCTCTTCAAAAAGATTAGTACCCATAGCCCTGTTAAGACCAGCAATCAAATCTTTTGTGGTATATTTTACATGTGTTTTAAGATTTGCTCTTCCAATTACCAAAGGAAGGTTTTCTGGACTTATTTTTTTGTAGACAATAGTGTCAAGAACAAACTCCTTGGGCATATCAGGCAATTTGTGAGTTCGTTGCGGAAATGCTTTTAACTTTTCAGATAAGGCAACTAAAGCAGGAAGGTTTTGATTTGTTGCTATTTTTCCATCCTTATAGATTTCATTGCTATCGGCAAAATCGGCTGTGGAGAAACGCAGATTGGGCAGATGATCAACTAAAATGGTACATAAATCACGGTTTGCAGGGTTTTTAATATTACTCGGAAACATGCTGGTTTGCATTAATACGGTCATAATATTGTTCAGCTTATCAACGGGCTCCATTCCGCCACCTACGTCACTACCAATAATAATGTCAGCACCCATTTGTTTGGCAACGTCAGTTGGGAAATTATTTAGTACTCCACCATCTACCAATACTGATTTTTCGTAAGGCATTGGTTTAAAAATAGCGGGTAAAGACATACTAGCTCTCATGGCATAAGCCAAACTACCTTTGCTTAAAATGACTTCTTTTCCTTCAGCAAGATCAGTGGCCATAGCCCTAAAAGGTATGGAGAGACTATCGAAATCTTTAACATTATAAACAGGAAAGGTCAATTCAGAAAGATATTCTCTAAGATTTTGATCGTTTAATAAAGAACCAATACTATTAAGTTTTCCGTCTTTAATGCCTATTCCTACGAGGTATCTTTGAAATTCTCTTTTTTCTTCGGCACTTACAGCTCGCAACGATTGACCTCCGCCAAGGAGTTTATCCCAGTTAATGTTTTTGGTCATTGTTTCGATGCTATCTCCAGAATAGCCCATTGCATACAAACCGCCAATGATGCTTCCCATACTATTTCCAACAATAAGATCTGGAACGATGTGGAGTGAATCTAATTTTTGCAAAAGAGGAATATGTGCAATTCCTTTTGCGCCGCCACCGCTTAGTACTAACACAACTTTAGGCTTTTTTTCCTGAGAAAAAATAATTTGTGGGAGACTTAGTAAAAATAAGAAGACGAATAAATAAGATGTTTTTTTCAATTTTTTACTATTTAAGTATTTGATAAATAGATTCTTATTCTGGTTATTAAAAGTAAGCAGATATTTATAAAAGTACAATTTTTTGATAGAAATGTTTTGCCTGAAACATAAAAACAAAAAACCCGACAGGTTTTTAAAACCTGTCGGGTTTGAAATATGTAATTAAATCTAAGATCTACAATCTTAAATAGATTAGTATCTGTAGTATTCTGGTTTGAATGGACCTTGAACTTCAACACCAATGTAAGCGACTTGATCTTCTCTTAGAACTTCAAGTTCAACACCTAATTTAGCTAAGTGTAAAGCGACAACTTTTTCATCTAAATGTTTTGGTAACATGTAAACTTCATTTTTGTAAGCTGCGCTGTTGTTCCATAATTCGATTTGAGCTAAAGTTTGGTTTGTGAATGAGTTACTCATTACAAAACTTGGGTGACCTGTAGCACAACCAAGGTTTACTAAACGACCTTCAGCCAAGATAATGATATCTTTTCCGTTGATGTTGTATTTGTCAACCTGAGGTTTGATTTCGATTTTAGATGCACCATGGTTTTTGTTTAACCAAGCCATATCAATTTCGTTGTCGAAGTGACCAATGTTACAAACAACAGTTTTGTCTTTCATTTGTTCGAAGTGCTCTCCAAGAACGATATCTTTGTTTCCTGTAGTTGTAATGATGATATCAGCATTAGCAATTACAGTGTTTAATTTTTTAACTTCATAACCGTCCATTGCAGCTTGTAAAGCACAAATTGGATCGATTTCAGTAACTGTTACAATAGAACCAGCACCTCTGAAAGAAGCAAGCAGTTCCTTTTCCAACGTCACCATATCCACAAACAACAACTCTTTTTCCAGCCAACATTAAGTCAGTTGCACGACGTACAGCATCTACAGCAGATTCTTTACAACCGTATTTGTTATCAAATTTAGATTTAGTAACAGAGTCGTTAATATTGATAGCAGGCATTGGTAAAGTTCCAGCTTTTACTCTTTCGTAAAGTCTGTGAACACCAGTTGTAGTTTCTTCAGAAAGACCTTTAATTCCAGGAACTAATTCTGGGTAACGATCAATAACCATGTTAGTTAAATCTCCACCATCATCAAGAATCATGTTCAATGGTTTTCTTTCTTCCCCAAAGAATAAAGTTTGCTCAATACACCAATCAAATGACTCTTCGTCAAGACCTTTCCAAGCGTAAACTGAAATTCCAGCAAGAAGCAATAGCAGCAGCAGCTTGATCTTGAGTAGAGAAAATGTTACAAGAAGACCAAGTAACTTCTGCACCAAGAGCAATTAAAGTTTCGATCAAAACAGCAGTTTGAATCGTCATGTGTAAACATCCAGCAATACGAGCACCTTTTAATGGTTGTTCGTCTTTGTATTCAGCACGAAGTGCCATTAAACCTGGCATTTCAGCTTCAGCTAGTTCAATTTCTTTTCTCCCCCAAGCCGCTAGAGAAATGTCTTTTACTTTATAAGCCACATAAGGCGTAGTCGTTGTACTCATTTATAGTATATTTGTATTGTAAAATTTTTGCAAATTTAGGGAATAGCTTTTGAATTTTACTAATTTCTGTCAGATTTGTGAAATCTTTAATTTCTTAATCTTTAGAAAGTTAGTTGTAAAGGTTTTTAAAAGCTAATTATGCTATCTCCTGCATCTTTTATGCAGTGTCGATCGAGTAAGTACTTGTATTGCATATATAGAGAAAGAATAATTAATTAGATGAAATTTTTTAAATATATATTAATAGTTGTTTTTGTTTTGTTTTTAACAAAGGTGTGTAATAGACTTATTGAACCAGAGACAGTAATGATTGCAGGGGAAGAGGTGTCTTTGGAAAATCCGTGGAGAAAACCTACGGAGGCAGAGAATTTAATATTTAGTAAATTAGTGTTTAGTAAAGAATTAGATAAGTGTGAGGATCTTTTTTTGAAAGAAATTTATAAAAACACTTATATAGCAGCTTGTAAGAAAGCAAATAAAAAGTGGAATTTTTACTATGTAATGCCTTATGAAAATGATATTACAGGTTTAAGTTCAGAAGTAGAAGATGATATAACTCCTCCAAATTAAAAGTAATGCCATTATATAAAACCATACAATTTAACAAAACAACCAAGATCTTAATTTGGGAAATAACAGAATCTCTTGAAGAATTATTGAGTAAAGTGGTATTGAAAGAGAAAACGCAAAAGAGATTGGAAGGAATGAAGTCTCAAATGCATCAGCGTGCTTTTTTAAGTGTTCGAATGCTGATTCAGGAAATGGGTTTTACTGATAAAGATTTGCATTATGACGAGTTTGGGAAACCATATTTTGATTGTCATAACCATATATCAATTACGCATTCGTACCATTTTTCGGCAATTATTATAAGTGACGAAAAAGTTGGAATTGATATGGAATTGCAACGCGAAAAAATTCAGAGAATTGCAGATAAATTCACTGATTTTGAATGCAGTTATTTAAAACCAGAATTTGTAGAAGAATACATAAAAAAACTTACCGTGATTTGGGGAGCCAAAGAGGCAATCTTTAAAATTAGAAATGAAAAAGGTATCAGTTTTAAAGACCATATCAACGTTAATAATTTTTCTTTAAAGGAAAATCAAACCGTTTCTAGCCTCCATTTTGATGATTTGATAAAAGATTTTGATGTACATTATCAGGAAGTCAGATCGGATAATTTTGAAGGGATATTTACTTTGGTTTATGCCTTTGAAAAATAACTTTTAAGGCGCAGTATCAGGTTTCATAATTTGCGATGAGTTATTTAAACTTCACTTTCTTTTTGGCGATGCTGAAACATACTCATATATAAAAAAGTACTCATTTTTTGAGCGCGTCTTTTTAATGTATCGGCATTTTCACCTTCAAAATGTTCATCAATAGTTTGGAACCAATGATTAAGCCAGATTCCAAATTCGTTTGGTGTAATTTTTTCGTCAAAATGAGCATCAACCTCATTGTGAACCTCATGTGGATTTCCTTTGTATTTGCGAACACCAAATAGATTTGTTTCCCAAAAATCAGTTAGTTTTTCAAGATGTGCGTCCCAATCAGAAATTATTTCATTAAAATAAAAGCCGATTTCTCGATCGGCTCTTATTTTAGTATAAAACTGATGTACTAAAAAAGACACATCAGTTCTATTTTCTATTTGTTTTTTCATAGAATCAAACTATTTAAAAGTATAAAAAACAAGCTTAAAGTTGCGCTTAGCATAATAAGATTGAAAACTACTTTATGTTTCATTTGTGCCAATATAGATGTATTTGCAAAAACACAAGCTAAAACAATAATTCCTAATTGAATCATTTGCGGGATAGAAGTTCCGTTGGCTAAAACATACATAGCAGCAGCGCCTCCTAAACAGCTTTGTCCAATTACTGCCATTGCAGCAGAACCCATATAATTTCTATTGAAAATGTCGAATGTTGTTTGATATAGTGTCATGATATTCAGTTTTTTATATGAACAAAATTACGACGAAAATAGTGTTGCATTTTATGACTTTAATCATAAAATGGGATTTTTTTTATCTGTATACTTTTCGGTTAATAATTTTCAATTCTCCTTTTTTCTCCAATGCTTTTATGGTTCTAATAACGGTTTCTACACGTAAACCAGTTAAATCTCCAATTTGCTGTCTGGTAAAATTGATAAGATAACCATTTTTATCTTTTTGAAAGTTGAAGTAAGCAATTCCGTGATCTATAAGTTTCAATACGCGATGTTCTGGCTCGTGTGTTGAGATTTCTGCGGCCATAATCGATTTATAATACAATCGCTGCGCAAGATTCTCAATTACTTTAATGCTTACTTTTGGATTTTCTTCTAAAAGTTTCATGAAGTTCTCTTTCGGAAGAATAAAAATTTCTGCATTTTCTACCGCAATTGCGTTTGCTGGATATTTTTGATTTAAGAATAAAGGAGGTTCGCCAAAAGATTGTCCATTGTAAAATATTCCTTGAATAAATTCACGTCCGTCATCATTGTAATTGCTCATTTTTATTTCGCCAGAAATAACTTGGTAATAATGTAATGGAAGATTTCCTTCTTCAAAAATAATATCATTTTTATCGAAAGATTTTTTAACTACACCGTATTTTTCTAGTAATTCTACTGTAATCATAATGCATTGTTTACGTTATCAAAAGACGTACAACAAATATAATTCATTCAAAATAGTTCTTCTGCACTAAAAATCTTTTACTTTTACACCTTGTATGCAAGAACAAATTCTCACTATAAGACAACAGATTTTAGAAGCTAAAAGCAATGGCCAAAAATTACTGGCAGTGCTTTTGGATCCTGATAAAATTGTATTAGAAAATGTTAATTATTTAATTGAGAAAATAAATGGTTCGCCTGCAACTCATATTTTTGTTGGAGGAAGTATTGTTCAGAATAACATTTTAGAAGAATTGATTTCGGAGTTAAAGCAAAAAACGAATCTTCCTGTTGTTTTGTTTCCTGGAGACCCTTCTCAAATTTCAGTAAAGGCCGATGGTATTTTATTTCTGTCTTTATTGTCGGGTCGAAATCCCGATTATTTGATTGAATACCAGGTTCAAGTCTGCTCCAATTCTAAAAAAAACAAATCTAGAAGTCATTTCTACAGGTTATATTTTAATAGAAAGTGGTAACGAAACTGCTGTGGCTCGTGTAAGTAAAACAAAACCCTTAAGCAGAAAAAATCTTGAGTTGGTTTTGGCAACAGCGCAGGCAGGGGAAATGTTAGGAAACCAACTGATTTATTTAGAAGCCGGAAGCGGCGCAAAAGAGCCTGTTCCGACAGAAATGATTGAGATGATTTCTCAAAATATTGAAATTCCTGTTATTGTTGGTGGAGGAATTGTAGATTTGCAGGGAATTCAGAAAGCCTATAAGGCTGGTGCAGATTTGGTTGTTATTGGAACAGCTTTTGAAAACAACAGTCATTTTTTTGAACAATAAACGCCAAATACCACATTCTAATGATAGATTTTTTTTTAGACAGTTATAAAAACGCACCGCTATGGCATATTGCTTTAGAGTTTTTAGTATTTGTTTGCGGAATTTTAAGTGTTTGGTTTGCTAAAAAAGAAAACATTTGGGTGTATCCAACAGGATTAATTGCAACTGTTATATCAGTTTATCTGCTTTATATTGCAGGTTATATAGGAGACATGATTATTAATGCTTATTTCTCAATAATGAGCATTTACGGCTGGTATGTGTGGGCAAAAGGCGGAACAGCCGAAGACAATTTGCCAATTACCCGTACAAATTTTAATGAAAAAATAATCGGAATCTTACTGTTTATTGTAACTGTTTTTGTAGTTTTCGGGATTTATAAATATTTTGATTATGAAATTCATAAAGACAATTATGTTGATATGATTTCGTCTGGAATATTTTTTGCTGGAATGTGGTACATGGCCAGAAAAAAATAGAAAACTGGACACTTTGGATTATTGGTGATATTATTGTTGTGCCTCTTTATGCTTATCGCGGCTTAGGGATGTTGTCACTTCAGTATATAATTTTTACAATTTTGGCTATTTCAGCTTATTTAGAATGGAGAAAGATCTTAGACAGCAAAAAACAACCATCATAAAAATTGCTTTGTTTGGGCCTGAAAGTACAGGCAAAACAACCCTAGCAAAACAGCTTGCAGATTACTACGAAACAGAATGGGTTCCTGAATTTGCACGTGATTATTTGCAAGAAAAATGGGAAGAAAACCAGCATATTTGCGTAGCAGATGATATGATGCCAATTGCATATGGTCAGACTGCATTGGAAAATGAAAGATTAGCAAAAGCAAATAAATACTTGTTTTGTGATACCAATTTGATGGTAACCAAAGTGTTTTCTGAAATGTATTACGGTTTTTGTGATTCGCTTTTGAATGAAGCAGCACTAAAACACGAATACGATTTATTTTTCCTTACAGATATTGATGTTCCTTGGGAAAAAGACGACATTCGTGATACTCCTGAAGGTAGAGAAAGCGTATTTTCTGTTTTTAAACAGACTTTAATAGATACCAATAAACCTTTCATAATTTTATCTGGTGATAAAGAAACGAGATTAGCGAAAGCAATATCAATTATTGATAATTTGACTATTGCAAAAGAGCATGATTTCTTGCCAAGTGATTTTGTACAGATATACAATAGAGGAATTTCTTTTGAAGCTATTTTAAAACAATTAGAGTTTCTTGAAAACGGAATTGTAAAGAGCAATTTAGTGAGTCCTGCTAAAATTGGTAATGGAATTCTAAGTTTATCAGAAAAAGATTTTGAAGAAAAAGCTATTTTTTTTGATGACCAAAAAGAAAAATTAAAGATTAAAAAGTTTGTTCCGGCTTCTGGTGCGGCAACAAGAATGTTTAAGTTTTTGACGGCTTTTTTGAATGATTTTGATATTCAAAAAGAAACAATAAACGGTTATATCAATAGAAAAAAAGATAAAGAATTAGCCATTTTTATTATTGGAATGGATAAATTTCCTTTTTTCAAGACAGTAGATCAAAAATTAAGAGAAATATATCTTGATTTTGAAACTCTCGAGAGAGACTATAAGAATTATTATTTTATAAAATTATTATTATCTCCAGACTATTTTGATTTTGCTAATAAGCCAAAAGCAGTATTGCCTTTTCATTTATATGAAACTCATATTGCAAATCCAATTGAAGAGCATCTAAATGAGTGCATACATTATGCAACTTCAAACAAGGTATCCAATTTGCATTTTACAGTTTCAGAAATTCACCAAAACTTATTTTATAAGGGAGTTGATGAGGTTATAGAAAAAATTGAAGAGCCATCTGGTGTAAAAATCAATATCGGATACTCGTATCAAAATAAAAGCACTGATTCTATTACTATCGACGAAGGAAACAAATTGGTAAAAGATAAAAACGGTAGTTTAATTTTTAGACCAGGCGGGCATGGAGCTTTGATTGAAAATTTAAATGATCTTGATGCTGATGTGATTTTCATTAAAAATATCGACAACGTAATTCAGAACCATATTGATAAAATTACATTGTACAAAAAAGCATTGGCAGGCGTTTTAATCGAAGTGCGACAAAAGGTTTTTTCTTATTTACAATTAATTGACCAAAATAAGATTGAAGAAAATCATTTAGCAGATATTGTTCTATTTTTAAAAGAAGCGCTAAATGTTGAGATGAACAATGATTTCAATAAATTTACTTTCGAGAATAAAATAAGTAAGATTAAAGAACTTTTAGATAGACCAATTCGTGTTTGCGGAATGGTAAAAAATGAGGGAGAACCAGGAGGTGGCCCATTTTGGGTGATGAATGATAAAGGAGTGGCTTCTCTTCAAATTGTAGAAACATCTCAGGTAGATTTGACAAGTAAAAAACAGCAGTTAATTTTAACTGAATCAACACATTTTAATCCAGTAGATTTAGTTTGCGGTATTAAAAATTATAAAAACGAAAAGTTTGATTTATTGCAGTTTGTAGATCAAAAAGCTGGTTTTATTGTAGAGAAAAGTGTTGACGGGAAAACGGTAAAAAGTTATGAATTGCCTGGTTTATGGAACGGATCAATGGCCAACTGGCTAACTATTTTTGTGGCTGTTCCATTAATTACTTTTAATCCTGTAAAAACGGTAAACGATTTGTTAAAAGCGGCGCATCAGCCACAATAATATGGATAGAGAAAAAATCATTTCAGAATTAAACTTTAAAGCCGTTCGAAGCAGTGGAGCAGGAGGACAAAACGTAAATAAAGTTTCGTCTAAAGTAGTTTTGAGTTTTGATCTGAATGCTTCTCAAGCTTTATCTGATGAAGAAAAATTTCTTTTGCTAACTAATATTTCAGGGCGTTTAACTTCTGAAAAGACCCTGATTTTAAATTGCGATGAAGACAGAAGTCAGCTTAAAAATAAAGAAATTGTAACCAAACGATTTTTGGAAATTATCAAAAAGGGATTGTATGTTCCGAAAGTTAGAAAAGCTACAAAAGTTCCCAAAGCTGTAATTAAGAAAAGAATCAAGGATAAAAAGAATATTTCTGATCTAAAACAATCTAGAAGAAAACCGAATATAGAGTAAAATTTCAATTTATAAATTCCAAATTCCAACAACTAAGTTTAATGTCGGAATTTGGAATTTTAATTTCAATCTACTTGAATTTTTGGAATTTGAAATTTTCAATATTGGAATTTAACTTTTTAACATTACATTTGCACTGTCTCAAAGGGGTGCTCCAAATAACGAGCTGAGATCATACCCAAAGAACCTGAGCGAGTAATGTTGCTAAGGGAAAACGACACTATCGAGCGTGCACACTTTATTTTGTCGTGAAACACATTTATTAATTTAACAAAGAATAATTCCCCCTTTTATTCGTAATTCTTTACGAATGAAAACTGTTTTTTTAGGTGCTAAGGCACAGAGGTACAAAGGTTCACAGGCTCAAAATGTAGTCGGAGCCAAATTTGTTTTTTCTTCATTTTCTTTACTCTTTACTCTATTTTCTTTTGCACAACAACAGCAGAAAGATTCTACAAAAGTAAATTCTCTAGATGAGGTTTTGGTTTCTGCAGTTCGTGTTACCTCTAAGACTCCAGTGAGTTTTAGTAATATGGATAAAAAAGAAATTAAGTATAGAAATTTAGGTCAGGATATTCCTGTTCTGATGAATTATATGCCTTCAGTTGTAACGACTTCAGATGCTGGAAACGGTGTGGGTTACACAGGAATTCGCGTTCGTGGAAGTGATGCTACACGTGTAAACGTAACTATAAACGGAATTCCTTACAATGATGCAGAAAGCCAAGGAACATTTTGGGTTAATATGCCCGATTTTGCTTCTTCTGTAGAAAGTCTTCAGTTGCAACGCGGAGTTGGAACTTCTACAAATGGGGCAGGAGCATTTGGAGCAAGTTTAAATTTACTGACCGATAGTTATGCTAGAAAAGCGACAGGTGAAATCTCAAGTTCTGCAGGATCATTCAATACAATTAAAAATACTGTAAAGTTTAGTACAGGTTTATTAAATGATCATTTTGAGATTGCAGGACGTTTGTCTACAATAAAAACGCACGGATATATTGATCGCGGAAGCGCCGATTTAAAATCATATTTTTTGCAAGGAACTTACGTAGGCAAAACGACTTTGATAAAAGCTTTAGTCTTTGGTGGAACTGAAAAAACGTACCAATCTTGGAACGGAATCGATGCAGAGACTCTTAATACAAATCGTACTTTTAATTCTGCAGGAATGTACACAGACGATGCAGGAAATGTTCATTTTTATGATAACGAAACCGATAATTACAATCAGGATCATTATCAATTGCACTGGAGTGAATCTATTTCTGATAAATGGAGTACAAACCTAGCATTTCATTATACAAAAGGAAAAGGATATTACGAAAATTATAAAGAAGATGAACCTGTTGAAGGTTATGGACCAATTCAACCAACAAAAACAGTTGAAGATGATAACGGAAATTTAATTCCAGTAACCGATTTGATTCGTCAAAAATGGTTGGATAATGATTTCTACGGAACGACTTTTTCTGCTAAATATGTAACAGAAAAACTAAATGTTATTTTAGGCGGAGGTTGGAACAAATATGAAGGTGATCATTTTGGCAAAGTAATCTGGGCGCAATACTCAGATCAGTCAGCTTTAGGAGCTCATTACTACGATGATTATTCGTCAAAAACGGATGGTAATGTTTTCGCGAAAGCAAATTATCAATTCACAGAAAAATTAAGTTTCTACGGAGATTTGCAATACAGAAATGTGAAATATAAAGCAAATAGTAAAGAGACTGGTTTGGTAGACGATAATTTTAATTTCTTTAATCCGAAAGCTGGTTTGAATTATGCTTTCAATGAAAAAAACACTTTGTATTTCTCTTACGCACGAGCGAATCGTGAACCAAACAGAACAGATTACGAAGGTGGAAATGTAAAACCGGAAAAACTGAATGATTTTGAGTTAGGATGGAGATTCAATTCAGAGAAATTTCAATTGAATTCGAATCTGTATTATATGGGATATAGAGATCAATTGATTTTAACGGGAAGATTAGACGATGTTGGAAACCCAATTCGCGCTAATACAGAGAAAAGCTACCGTTTAGGATTTGAGTTTGATGCGACGATTGCACTTTCTGAGAAATTTACTTTAAGACCAAACTTTACTTTAAGCAAGCAACAAAAACGTAGATTTGGCTGTTGATGGAGAATTTTACGGAACTACAAAAATTGCCTATTCTCCAGAAGTAATTGCAGGAAACGTTATTGTGTATAAACCTATGGAGAGATTGTATCTTTCATTACTGCAAAAATATGTTGGAGAACAATACATGAACAATATTGAACTTCCGGCGGCAAAACTGGCAGATTATTTTGTAAACGATTTTAATGCATCATATGAAATAAAACCAAAAACAATTTTTCAATCGATAACCATTACAGCTTTGGTGAATAATATTTTCGATAAAAAATATGTTTCAAACGGAGCTATGTGGGATGTTTACCCATACTATTATCCGCAAGCAGGAACAAACTTCTTAATTGGTTTGAGTTTGAAATTCTAATTAAGTTAAGACACAAAAAAAGCCTGAAATTATTTTCAGGCTTTTTTGTTTTTAATTGTATACGTGAATTACGGTTCCAGAAGATTCGACACGATATTGTTTCATCGGATATTCTTTTCCGCCAAGTCCTGTATATAAGTTATATTGCGTTTTATCGCAGGAGCAAACAGCGTAAATTCCGTCAATTGTCATAGCTGTGCAAGAAGTTAAAGCTTGGTTTGGGCAGGCCGCATCAAAAGCAGTATAAGTTCCTTCGCCTGTTTTCATGACTATAATCCCTTTTGCGCCATAATTGGCTACATAAACAGGATTACTTGGATATAATAATTTGTTATACGTTGGTAAATTAGTGTCAAGATATGCGTTTATAGAATAATTAGGAATGTAAGGATTGTTGCTACTTCTGTTGTTGTCGCCGCAAGAGAATAAAATAGCAGTAAAAGCGATAAAAAACCAGATTTTTTTCATTATTTGAATAAGAATTAGTTAAAACAAAAATAATTTATTTAGATTTGAAATCTATATGATTAACATATAATTATGTACTATTAAAAATTATAGTATATTTGTGGTAAGAAAATCCCGTCGCGATGGGATTTTTTGTATTTATATAAACGATGAAGTTATGAGTAAAGTATCTTATTATACAGCAGAAGGATTAAAAAAATTAAAAGATGAATTGGAGCATTTAAAAAGTGTAATGCGTCCAAAAGCATCTCAAGATATTGCGGATGCAAGAGATAAAGGTGATTTGTCTGAAAATGCGGAATATGATGCCGCAAAAGAAGCACAAGGTTTGTTAGAAATGAGAATTTCTAAACTTGAAGAGGTATATGCAAATGCAAGATTAATTGACGAGTCTCAACTAGATGTTTCTAAAGTTTTGGTTTTATCGAATGTAAAAATTAAAAACCAAAGCAACGGAATGGAAATGAAATATACGCTTGTTGCTGAAAGCGAAGCAGATTTAAAAACAGGAAAAATCTCTGTAACTTCTCCTATCGGAAAAGGATTGCTGGGGAAATCTGTTGGAGAAGTAGCTGAAATTACAGTTCCAAATGGAGTTCTTAAATTTGAAATTCTAGAAATCTCAAGAGACTAAATTTAGTTTAACCGTTTAATCGTTAAATCGGTTAAACGATTAACCAAATAACCGAATAAACAATGAGTACAATATTCACTAAAATAGTAAACGGAGAAATTCCAGCTTACAAAATTGCAGAAGACGAAAACTACTTAGCTTTTTTAGATGTAAATCCGAATGCTAAAGGACATACGCTTTGTATTCCGAAACAAGAAATCGATAAGATTTTTGATATGGATGAAGAGCTGTATTTAGGTTTAATGAAATTTTCTAAAAAAGTCGTCGCAGCTTTAGAAAAAACAGTTCCATGCAAAAGAATCGGAATAGCGGTTGTAGGACTTGAAGTGCCTCATGCACACGTACATTTGATTCCGTTAAACCACATGGACGAAATGCGTTTTATTGATAAAGTTGCACTCTCAAAAGAAGAATTTGAAGCTTTAGCAAAGGATATTCAATCAAATTTATAAGGTTTCGACTTCGCTCAACCTGACAATAAAGTGAAGAAAGTGCAGTAAAATTTATTACTGCACTTTTTTATTTAATGAAATTTGAAAAGTAGTTCCTTTACCAATTTCAGAATGAAGAACTTTGATTTTACCGTTGTGATACTCCTCGACAATTCTTTTAGTTAAAGAAAGTCCAAGTCCCCAACCGCGTTTTTTAGTCGTAAAACCAGTTTCAAAAATGGTTTTAAATTGTTTTTTTGGAATTCCAGTTCCAGAATCTTTAATATTGATTTTTACCTGATGAGCATCTTGTTCAATTTGAAGATCAAGAGTTCCTTTTCCTTTCATAGCATCAATTGCATTTTTTACTAAATTTTCTATAGTCCAACTGTGTAATGTTGGATTTATCATTCCTAAAATAGGTTCATTTGGGGCCTGAAAAGAAAATGTAACTTGTTTAGAAAAACGAGATTGCAAATATTCATAAGCCGTTTTGGTTTCGTCGACAATATCGTGAAGTTCTAAAACTGGCACTGATCCAATTTTAGAAAAACGATCTGTAATAGTCTGAAGACGTTCTATATCTTTCTCAATTTCGATACTAATAGAAGGATCAATTTCTTCTGTTTTTAAAATTTCAACCCAGCCAATTAATGAAGAAAGCGGAGTGCCAATTTGGTGTGCCGTTTCTTTTGCCATTCCTGCCCAAAGCTTGTTTTGAGTTGCCATTTTGGTGCTTTTATAGAAATTATAAATTAATGCAATGCAAAGGAAAATAATAAGAAGCAACGCAATTGGATAATATTTGAGTTTGTTTAGCAACGCAGAATTGCCATAATATAAAGTCTGGTATTTTCCTGGAGCGTATTCAAAAGTTATTGGTTCATTTTCATTTTTAAGCTTATTTAAGAAAGCCGTTCTTTTTTTCTTGTCATTAAGTATTTCATCAGGAACGTTTACAGAACTCACTACATTGTCGTAAAGCATTATAATGCCCGGAATAGAAGTATTATTGCTAAAAATCTGAAGAGGCAATTCTACATCAGTGTTTTCATTAGCATTAACCAATGTGATTTGAGCATTTACAAAAAGGTTCATTTTTAAACGCTCCTCATTTTTAAAAATCTGGAAGAAAGTATAAGTATTCCAAAGAATTAGAGAAATGATTATAAAGCAAACCGAAATAATAATCCAGCGCGTAGTATTTGTTCTTTCAGAAAAAGACATATCAGTTATTTTGTGGTATAAATATAACGAAATATACACATTTTATATTTTGCCAATGCTGAAAGATTTTTCGTTTTTATCTGCAAAACTATTTCTTCTAATTAAACCATTTCAATACTTTTGTAGTCGCTAAAATGAGATTCTGTTTAAATTTTAAAGTATGATCAGCATTAACCCAAAAGAGATTCCAACAGCCAAATTGCAAGGCTATCTGCAGAGTTCAATCGGACCTAGACCTATTGCTTTTGCAAGCACAATTAGCGAAACTGGAGTTCCAAATTTATCTCCGTTTAGTTTCTTTAATGTGTTCAGTGCAAATCCTCCGATTTTGGTTTTTTCGCCCTCAAGACGTGTTCGAGATAATACAATTAAGCATACTTTAATTAATGCCGAAGCGACTAAAGAAGTAGTAATAAATGTTGTAAATTACGATATCGTACAGCAAACTTCTTTAGCAAGCACAGAATACGGAGATGGCGTAAATGAATTTATCAAAGCAGGATTAACGCAAATTCCATCAGATTTAGTAAAGCCATATCGCGTAAAAGAATCTCCAGTTCAGTTTGAATGCAAGATTACGCAGATTATTCCGTTAGGAACAGAAGGTGGAGCGGGAAATTTGATTTTATGCGAAGTTGTTAAAATTCATATTGACGAATCGATTTTAGATGAAAACGGAGCAATAGACCAGCATAAAATTGACTTGGTTTCAAGACTTGGAAATAATTGGTATTCAAGATCAAATCAAGGACTTTTTGAAGTTGCAAAACCCTTAACAACACTAGGAGTAGGAGTAGATGCAATACCAAATTTTGTAAAAGAAAGCGATGTTTTTGATGGGAATGATTTAGGAAAATTAGGGAATATAGAAGCCTTGCCTACAACAGAAGAAGTTACTATATTTGTGAAAGCAAATTTTGCAGTCAAAGGAGTTTTAAGCTCAGACGATCAGAAAAAAGTGCACTTAGAAGCCAAAAAATATCTGGATAATGGCGATGTAGAATCGGCATGGAAAGTGCTTTTAGCGAAGAAATAAAAGAAATAGAAACAATAATTAAATAGACGAAGATGGAAGTTACAGGAAAAGTAAAAGTGGTTAACCCAGAGCAGCAAGTTAGTGCCTCATTCAAAAAAAGAGAGTTAGTTGTTACTACTGAGGAGCAGTATCCACAACATATTTTAATCGAATTTACACAAGATAAATGCGATTTGTTGAGTAGCTATAAACAAGGAGATGCAGTAAAAGTTTCTATCAATTTAAGAGGAAGAGAATGGGTTAACCCACAAGGAGAAACTAGATATTTCAATAGTATTCAAGGTTGGAGAATCGAAAGATTAGCTCCAGAAGGACCAGCGCAAGGAGCTCCAATGCCAGCTGCCGAAACTTTTGCACCAGCAACAAGTATAAACGAAGACGAACCAGACGATTTACCGTTCTAAGAGTTTAGAAATTACAATATTTTAAATTCCAAATTCCAATTCATTCACGTGAGTTTGGGATTTGGAATTTTGTTTTTGAATTAATACTTCTAAGTAGAATTTTATCATTGAAATTTAAATAATGTATTTCGTATTTGATAATTTATATTTTCCGCCCGTTTCAGAAGCCGATGAAGAAGGTATTCTGGCTGTTGGTGGTGATTTAAGTCCTGAGCGCTTAAAACTGGCATACAACAGAGGAATTTTTCCTTGGTTTAATGAAGGTGAACCTATTCTTTGGTGGGCGCCAGATCCTCGTATGGTTTTGTTTTTAGACGAATTAGTTATTTCTAAAAGCATGCGGAATATTTTAAACAGAAAACAATTTACAGTTACCTTTAATACCAACTTTAAAGAAGTAATTTCGAATTGCCAAAAAATACAACGTATTGGTCAGGACGGAACTTGGATTTCAGATGATATAGTAGAATCGTATTGCGAACTTAATCGTCAAGGAATTGCAAAATCGGTTGAGGTTTGGCAAGACGATGTTTTAGTTGGAGGTTTGTATGGCGTCGATTTGGGACATGTTTTTTGCGGAGAAAGTATGTTTTCTAAAGTATCAAATGCTTCAAAAGTGGCTTTTATATCCCTAGTAAAACATTTAGAAGAAGAAAATTATAAATTGCTTGATTGTCAGGTTTATAACCCGCATTTGGATAGTTTGGGTTGTCGCGAAATTGATCGAGAGGAATTTATGGCTATTTTAAAAAGTGAATAAAAATGAGTGCAGTCTATAGTGTAAAAGAAATTTATATTTATCCAATAAAAAGCTTGGCAGGCATTAGTCTAAAAAGTGCCAATGCTGAAGAAATGGGTTTTGAAAATGATCGAAGATGGATGCTGATTAATACAGAAAATGTTCACGTTACGCAAAGAGAATACCCAATAATGAGTCAGTTTTATCCTGAGATTTTGGGAGATAAAATTCAAATTACTTTTGAAGGAGAAACGCATGATTTTTCTATTAATGAACATTTAGAAAATGCAATAGAATCTCAAGTTTGGGACGATAAAAGTGAGGTTTTCGAAGTAAATAAAAACTCTTCAAAATGGTTTAGCGACAAACTAGGATTTGAATGCAAATTGGTGAAAATCAATAATATTGGAGATCGTAAACATGAAAGTTCCAGAACAAACGAAACCTATAATGTGAGTTTGGCTGATGGTTATCCTTATTTGCTAATTGGAACTGAAAGTCTTGATTTTTTAAATGAAAAATTAGAAGAAAAAATCACCATTAAAAGATTTCGTCCAAACATTGTTGTAAGTACGAAAAATGCTCATGAAGAAGATGATTTTAAGGATTTTAAAATTGGAGAAGTTCAGTTTAAAAACATAAAACCTTGCGGAAGATGTATTATGGTAAACAACGATCCGCAGAAAGGAATTGTAAAAAAAGAACCTCTAAAAACCTTGAGCAAATACAGAAATGTAGATAATTCAGTTTTATTCGGAACTAATCTTGTGAGTCTGAATTCAGGGATTATCAGTGTAGGCGATGAGGTCATTTTTTAAAAATTTAGCTTTGTAAAATTCCAATCGAGAGTATTAAAAAGTATCAATTCGTTATTTAAAGTTGGTAATTCTAGAATCAATTTCAATGTTTCGTGTGCCATCATATTGCCTATAAGTCCAGGCAATGTTCCTAAAACACCGTTTAAATTACAATTTGGAACATCTTTTGGATCTGGCATTTCTGGAAACAAATCGCGAAGATTTTTACTCCCGTTATGGTTGAAAACAGCAATTTGTCCTTCAAATTTTAAAATACTTCCATATACCAAAGGCTTTTTCAATTCGATGCAAGTATCATTGACTAAATAACGAGTTGAAAAATTATCAGACCCATCTACAACAATATCATATTGTTCAATTATTTTTGATGCATTTTCTGCTGTAATTTTTTCGTTAATTGCCACAGCTTCAATCAACGGATTTAATTTAGAAACAACTTCTTTTGCAATAATTGCTTTTTGTTGGCCAATCTCATTTTCAGTATATAAAATCTGTCTATGAAGATTATGAATTTCAATAGTATCAAAATCCATAATTCCGATAAAACCAACTCCGGCAGTTGCAATATATTGTAAAATGGGACAACCTAATCCACCTGCTCCAATTACTAAAACTCGTGCTTTTTTTAGTTTTTCCTGACCTTCGTCACCAATTTCAGGAAGAATAGTTTGTCTGTTATAACGAAGGAATTCTTGAATAATACTCATTTTTTAAGTCTTAAAGTTTTTAAAGTCGAAAGTCAAAAGTCGAAAGTCAAAAGTCAAAAAAGTATTTATCTAAGTAAAAGACTTTATGACTTTCGGCTTTCCAACTTTATGACTAAATGATTTGTCCCAATCTTTCCAAACTGGTTCATAGCCTGCATTTTTTATGATTTTTGAAATTTCTTCGGCAGAACGTTCATCGCTAATTTCGAATTGTTCCAAAGATTGCGGATCAACTACATAGCCACCAGGATTTGTTTTAGAACCTGCGCTCATACTTGTAACTCCAATTGGAATAATGTTATTTCTAAATTTCTCATTTTCTCTCGTCGAAATCGAAATTTCCAAATCTTCATTCCATAATCTGTAGGCACAAATTAATTGTGTCAAATCTTTATCGTCCATAATGAAATTCGGTTCGATAATACCTTCAGCAGGTCGAAGACGCGGAAAAGAAACGGAATATTTAGTTTGCCAATATTTCTTCTGCAGATAATCTAAATGCAAAGCATTGAAAAAACTATCAGTTCGCCAATCTTCTAGACCTAATAAAACGCCCAAACCAATTTTATGAATTCCTGCAGTTCCAATTCGGTCGGGAGTTTCCAATCGATATTCGAAGTTAGATTTCTTGCCTTTGGTATGATATTTTTTGTAAACTTCCTGATGATATGTTTCTTGGTAAACCAAAACCGAATATACTCCAACATCATGTAAACGCTCATAATCTTCTGTAGAAAGCGGTTGTACTTCAACAGAAATAATCGAAAAATCTTCTTTAATTAAGTTGATTGCATTGAGAAAATAATTGATGTTTACTGTATAATTCGCTTCGCCGGTAACCAATAAAACATGATCGAAACCAGCGTTTTTTAAAGCTTCGACTTCAAGTTTTATTTCAGCATCAGAAAGTGTTTTTCTTTTGATTTTATTGTCTAAACTAAATCCACAATAGGTGCAAATGTTTTGGCATTCGTTACTCAAATAAAGTGGCGCATACATTTGAATCGTTTTTCCAAAGCGCTTTTTTGTGATTTCATGGCATTTTTGTGCCATTTGTTCTAAATAGTTTTGAGCAATAGGAGAAATTAAAATCAAAAAATCATCGAGATTGTATTTAGTTTTAGCCAAAGTTCTTTCGACATCTTTTGATGTGGTTTTATATATTCTGGATTGGATTTCATCCCAATTATATTGCTCGAAAATAGATTTGAATGTTTTCATTTTTTATTTGTTTCCCGCAGATTTTGCAGATCATGCAGATTAAATTTTATTTGCAACACGATGAATATTTTCAAGAATATTGGAGCAGTTGAAATTGACTAATAATCCAAGTTTTTTGCTAGTCAATTTTAAATATGTATTTAATTGTTTAAAATGAATAGGTTTTATTTCGTCTACTGTTTTTAATTCTATAATTACTTTATCTTCTACTAAAATATCTAATCTAAAAGTTATATCTAGATAAACATCATCATATTTTACAGGTAAATCAATTTGCTTGATTACTTGCAATCCGTCTTTCTTCAATTGATAATAAAGAGCGTTTTCATATACAGATTCTAATAGCCCAGGACCAAGAGTGTTATATACTTTGAAAATTGCTCCTCTAATTTTATATGAAATTTCATTTTCTGACATATTTTTTTATTTGATTTCTCAATCAAAAACAATGAAATTTCTTACTTTTTAACAAAATTGTTCTTTAGCAGGTTCTATGGATTTATTTGACTTAAGATTTGTGAAACAATAATCTGCTAAATCTGCAGAATCTGCGGGAGAAAAATCAATTTATTCATAAAGAAAAGAAGTCAACGGACTAGAAGCCGAAGCATAACTCTGCTGATTGGCAACTTTAGCTTCAAAGGCTTTTCTACCTGCAATTACGGCTTCTTTAAAAGCTTCAGCCATTAATTTTGGATTTCCCGCAACGGCAATGGCGGTATTCACCAAAACAGCATCTGCACCAATTTCCATTGCTTTTGCAGCATCAGAAGGCGCTCCAATTCCTGCATCTACAATAACGGGAACAGTACTTTGCTCGATAATAATTTCTAAGAAATCGATCGTTTTTAAACCTTTATTGCTTCCAATAGGTGAGCCTAAAGGCATGACAGCCGATGTCCCTACGCTTTCTAAATGTTTACACAAAACAGGATCGGCGTGAATGTACGGAAGTACAATAAAACCGAGTTTAGCCAATTCTTCTGTCGCTTTTAAAGTCTCAATCGGGTCGGGCATTAAATATTTTGGATCAGGATGAATTTCCAGTTTTACCCAATTAGTTTCTAAAGCTTCGCGAGCCAATTGTGCGGCAAAAACAGCTTCTTTGGCATTTCTTGCTCCTGAAGTGTTGGGTAATAAATTAATATTTGGATGTTTTAAATGTGATAAAATGGCATCTGTATCAGTTTCTAGATCAATGCGTTTTAAAGCAACCGTAACCAATTCGCTTTCCGAAGCTAAAATTGCCTGCTCCATTTCTTCATTCGAACCAAATTTTCCCGTTCCAAGAAACAAGCGAGATTTAAAGGCTTTATCTCCTATATTAAACAATGATGTTTGCATATAATTTTTCGTTTAGTTGTTGAATCAATTTTTCTTTTTCATCACTTTCGGTAATGATTCCAGAAATGGCAATTCCATGAATCCCAGTCTCCATTAACGGATTCACATCTCTTAATGTAATACCTCCGATAGCATAAACCGGAATTTCGAGTTTATCTTTTTTCAATTTTTGAAGAATATCAAAATAGCCCGATAATCCTAAAATCGGACTCAGTTTTTCTTTTGTATTCGTAAATCTAAAAGGGCCTAATCCAATATAATCACAACCATTTTTAACGTGATTTTCAATGTCTTCAAAAGTGTTTGCAGTACCTCCAATTACTTTTGCAGTGCCTAAAAAAGCCCTTGCTTCGTCGATTTTGGTATCGGTTAAGCCTAGATGAATACCGTCTGCGTCAATTTCTTTAGTAAGATGTAAATCGTCGTTTACAATAAAATTGGCTGTGTACTTTTCGCATAAAGGTTTTACCGCTTCCGCTAAAGTGAAAGCATCTTTTTGTGTTTGGTTTTTAAAACGCATTTGCACCCAATTACATCCAGCGTCGAGTGCTTGATGAATATTATACAATTGTTTTTCGATAGTTTCGCCTTGCGAGATATATTGAAGTTTGCTATACATAATGATATCCGATTAAAGTTGATGTTGAACTCAAGTAATTTTCGATATAGATTTTAGCGCTTTCACAGGCTTCTTTTAATGTCTGATTTAAAGCTAAATTCGAAGTAATTGCAGAAGAAAGTACACAGCCAGAACCATGTTTTTCAAAGCATTTTTTTTCTGACGGAAGCAATTCTAATGCTTCCTTTTTTAGAAATAAAAAATCTGTTCCTAAGGCTTTTTTGTTATGTCCGCCTTTCAATAAAATGTTTGTTGAAAATCTATTTTCATTAGAAGGGAAATCTGGAAATAGAATCTCAGCTTCATGATAATTAGGCGTAATCAAATCGATTTTTGACAATATTTTATTTAAATCTAAACGATCTTCAATATTCATAAACTCAAATTTTGTGGTTGATTTTAAAACGGGATCCCAAACGATTTTTGTTGAAGAAGAAAGCATTTTTATAGTCGAAACAATTCGGTTTAAATCAGGTAAAGAAGACACAATTCCAATTTTCACAACGCTGATTTTATAATTTAAAAACAGCGTTTCGATAGAACGAATAACAAAACTCAAATCAGTCCACTGAATTTCATAAAATTGATTTTCAGTCTGAATTGTATTGGCTGTAGAAATCGCAAAACCAGTCACTTTATGTTGCTCAAATGTTTTGATATCGGCCAAAATTCCAGCTCCTCCAGAAGGATCTAAACCTGCGATTGTGAGTACGAACGGGCGATTTGTTGACATAATTTAAATTGTTTTAATGGATTTTTGTTATTCCAAATGCTTCCTAAAAGAGCAACATCATCAAAGCCGTTTTCAAGTGTTTTCTGAATGTTTTCGGCATCAATTCCGCCTAAAGCAATGACTTTTGTTTTACTGTTTGTTTTTGATTTTAAAGCTTCAAATAGATCGATTTTTGGATGGTAATTTTCTTTAGATATACTTTTAAAAACAGGACTTAAGAATGCGTAATCAAAATCATTTTCTAACGAATTAAAATCTTCGACCGAATGTGTCGATGTTGATTTAGACCTACAAGGTTTTGAAAACCTTGCAGAATCATTAAGATTGCTTTTTCTCTCTTTTTCAGAAAAATGGAGTTTTTCAATACCAAAATCTTCTGCTAAATGATGATGATTGTGCAAAACCAGTTTATTTCTATATTCCGTTTTTATTTGGAGAATAGACTTCACCATTTCTAACTCAGAAAAATCAGGTTTCCGAATATGAAACAAAGACAATCCTTCTTCAAATAAAGATTGAACTATCTTCGTTTCATTTGCAACAACAAAAGGACTAGAAATTACAATCATATCTTTCTTCTTGATTCTATTATCTTTTCACTTAAATATAAATCTCTTTCCCCTGTTCAATAAACTCTTCTGATTTCTCCTGCATTCCTTTTTCCGCAGCAGCGACATCTCTAATTTCTTGAGATATTTTCATAGAGCAGAATTTTGGCCCGCACATTGAACAAAAATGCGCCACTTTTGCGCCATCCGCAGGAAGTGTTTCGTCGTGGAATTCTCTCGCAGTATCTGGATCTAAGGCCAAATTAAATTGGTCTTCCCAACGAAATTCAAAACGGGCTTTGCTTAATGCGTTATCGCGATATTGTGCTCCGGGATGACCTTTTGCCAAATCGGCAGCATGAGCAGAAATTTTATAAGTGATTACGCCATCTTTTACGTCTTTTTTATTTGGTAAGCCCAAATGCTCTTTTGGTGTTACATAACACAACATTGCACAGCCATACCAGCCAATCATAGCTGCCCCAATTGCCGAAGTAATATGATCGTAACCTGGCGCAATATCAGTAGTTAAAGGCCCTAAAGTGTAAAATGGCGCTTCATGACAATGTTCCAATTGTTTGTCCATGTTTTCTTTAATCATGTGCATTGGTACGTGCCCTGGGCCTTCAATAAAAACTTGAACATCATGTTTCCAAGCAATTTTTGTCAATTCGCCTAAAGTTTCTAATTCGGCAAATTGTGCAAGCATCGTTCGCATCGGCAATGGAACCTGGACGTAAACCATCTCCAAGAGAAAAAGCAACATCATATTGTTTCATGATTTCGCAGATTTCTTCAAAATGGGTATACAAGAAATTTTCTTTATGATGAAATAAACACCATTTTGCCATTATTGATCCACCTCGCGAAACGATTCCTGTAACACGATTTGCTGTTAAATGAATGTAACGAAGCAAAACTCCAGCATGAATCGTGAAATAGGAAACACCTTGTTCTGCTTGTTCAATTAAAGTATCGCGGAAAATTTCCCAGGTTAAATCTTCTGCAATTCCTTTTACTTTTTCTAATGCCTGATAAATCGGAACAGTTCCGATTGGAACGGGAGAATTTCTAATAATCCATTCTCTGGTTTCATGAATGTTTTTTCCTGTGGATAAATCCATAATCGTGTCAGCTCCCCAACGACAAGCCCAAACTGCTTTTTCAACTTCCTCTTCAATGCTCGAAGTTACAGCACTGTTTCCAATATTGGCATTGATTTTTACCAAGAAATTACGACCAACAATCATAGGTTCGCTTTCTGGATGATTGATGTTGTTTGGAATAATAGCTCTTCCGCAAGCCACCTCAGAGCGAACGAATTCTGCAGTGATTTTGTTTTTTGGAGTGTTTGCACCAAAGCTATTTCCGCCATGCTGACATTGCATTGCTTTGGTTTGTTCATTTAAAAGTTCTATTCGCTGATTTTCACGAATCGCGATATATTCCATTTCTGGAGTGATAATACCTTGTTTAGCGTAATACAATTGTGTTACGTTTGCACCTTTTTTAGCTCGTTTTGGCTGATGTAAATATTCAAAACGAAGATGATTTAAACTTTCATCTTTCAATCGGCTTAAGCCATAATCTGAGGTTATTTCTTCTAGAATTTCAACATCATTTCGTTCTAGAATCCAACTTTCGCGTAAGCGTGGCAATCCTTTTCTAATATCAATTTCGATATTCGGATCTGTGTAAGCACCCGAAGTGTCGTAAACCGTTACTGGTGGGTTTTTCTCAATTCCGCCATTTGAAAGTTTGGTGTCGCTCAAAGTAATTTCACGCATTGCTACTTTTATAGGGTGAATTTCACCGTCGATATATACTTTTTTAGAATTCGGAAATGGGGTTCTGGATATTTGTTCTTCTTTCATTTTTGTTGATTTTGTTTCAGGTTTCAGGTTTAAAGTTGATTCTGATTGTGTTTATTTCGTAATGTTATTTGTAGAGACGCACTGCAGTGCGTCTATGTCCAGTATATAATTGGAATTTGTTTTTCTGAATTGGAATTTCAAAAATTAACCTCCTTGAGTTGCAGAAATAATTAAAATTTCGTCGGTTTCTTGTACGAAGAATTCGTTCCATTTGAGTTTTGGAACAACAGTATTGTTGACAGCAACAGCGATTCCGTTTTGTTTATGCGGAATTTCGAGATCGAGCAATGATTGAACGCTTAGCGATTCAGCATTGAATTTTTTAGTTTGTTGATTGATTTTTAGTTCCATTCCTTTTTGAGTTTAGTGTATAGATACACCTTAGGAATGGCTACAAGAACGCATAAAAATGCGCGCAGAAGTCATCTTACTTTTCCCTACGCTAGTATGAACTAGATCAGGTTCAGAGGGTAAAATCTCAGCCTACAATTTTGTAGACACCCCTAAAGTGTGAAGCAAATGTAATAAAATTTTGTTTGAAAGTTTCAAGTTTCAGATTTCAAGTTCAAAAAAAACTGAAAACTGCGACTGCGACTGAAAATTATTTTTTTCTCGTAAAGCAATCTTCCACATGATCATTGACCATTCCGGTGGCTTGCATGTGAGCATAAATAACGGTTGAACCCACAAATTTAAAGCCTCTTTTTTTAAATCTTTGCTAATTTCATCTGAAAGTGGAGTAGTCGCGGGAGCATCTTTTGAATTTTTCAAATTGTTGACGATCGGTTTTCCGTTAGTATATTTCCAAATATAATCAGAGAAAGTTCCAAATTCTTCCTGGACTTTCATAAATGCTTGAGCGTTAGAAACGGCAGACTTTAATTTTTAATTTGTTCCGAATAATTCCAGTATTCTGCATTAACTCTTCGATTTTATCTTCAGAATAATTGGCCATTTTTTTATAATCGAAATAATCAAATGCAGCTCTAAAATTTTCTCTTTTGTTTAAAATTGTAATCCAGCTCAAACCAGCTTGGAAAGTTTCTAAAATTAAAAATTCGAATAAAGTCGGGTCGTCATAAACGGGAACGCCCCATTCTTCGTCATGATATTTTTTATATAAATCGCTGGCAGAACACCAGCTGCATCTTATTGGTTCCATTTGATTTGATATTGTGCAATTTTATAAAATTATTATCTGCCAATTTGCCAACTATATCCTTTTACACTCGGAATGTAAGCAGAACGTCCAACAATTACCAAATTAGTATAAATTTTTCTATTATATTTAATGCCAATTGCATTTCCAGAAGTATACATTTTATTGGCTTTAAAAACCACTTTCATTTTGCCATCTTCAAGTTCGGCATCAGAAACTCTTTCAACAAGCCAAGTAGATTGCCATTTTACCGCCAATTCATTTTCAGCTGTTTTGGTTACACTTTTTACTAGTTTGACAGCTTCTTCAGGAATTTCAAAATGCTCTGTTAGCTGTTTTTGAGTTATAGTCTGGCCCATTTTGCATTTCGCTAAGATTTTGCGAACATTAACAAAATTTAATAATTCCTCATTGGCTTCTTTTTTTATAGAAACTGGTTGATTCGCAATATTATTTTCCGTTTGAGAACTTACCGCTTTAATTTCTATCGGATTTTTGATTGCAAAAGGATTTTTTTGGACAATAGTTTTTTTTGAGTCAAATTCTTTTGGTGCAGTAATACTTTTTGGAGCAACTTTAGGACTCACTTTCGTGCCAACTGGTGTCAATTTATTGACAGCTTGAATGACTTTTTTAGGTTGTTTTTTTCGCCATTGCCACAGCTTAAAAATAGATAGGTAACAGAGAATAAAATAAGTAGATAATTTTTTTTCATGACCTAAATGTTTTTTTTATTTTTTATGTGCAGGGTCTCCATCTAGATATTTTTTAATTAGATGGTGGCCTAGATAAATTGCAGGCGTTAATAAAATAGCTATTGCAAGTTTAAAAGTATAACCTATTAATCCTGAAGATATAAAGGTGTCAAAATCGATCTTTCCAGGAAGCCAAAAAGCAATTCCTAATACAATAAACGAATCAAATAATTGCGAAATTACGGTAGAGCCTGTTGCTCGGAGCCATATTTTCTTTTCGCCAGTTCTATTTTTGAAAAACCAAAATATCCAAACGTCAATGAGCTGAGAAGCCATAAAAGCAATTAAACTTCCAACAATAATCCACATACTCTGTCCGAATACTGCCTGAAACTGATCATCATTTACGGGACTGATTCCTTTTGCAACTGGAATAGTGATTGCCATAAAAAGTATCAAGAAGGCGTAAGCAATTAGGCAAGCAGTTATGAACGAAAGTTTTTTTACGCCTTTTTCTCCAAAATAATCATTAATCAAATCGGTAGTTAGAAATACAACTGGCCAAGGCAAGATTCCGATACTCATAACAAAGGGGCCAATTTGAATTAGCTTTCCTCCAATTAACTCAGCCACAACGGCATTGGTTATAAATATTCCTGCTAAAATTACAAAAACAATTTCTCTTCTGGTCTTAAACATTTGATTTTTGATATTGATATTTCAAAAATAAACTATTTCTTTTAAATCTTTGAAACCTATTTTTATAATCCTTTAAAATATGAAGTTTGCTTCCGATTGACTAATTTTGAGATACTGTTGCATTTTTTATGAGTTAGATTTTGCACAGAATTAATTAATGTATTTGTTTATGAAAACACCAGAAGAATTAGATAATTCGTTGTTAAGAGATTGGTCAGGGCCTTATGGAGGCGTTCCAGATTTTACAGCTTATAAAGTTTCGGATTTTAGGCCAGCAATAGAATTTGCTATAAAAGAAAAATTAGAAGAAATTGATGCCATCACAAATAATCCAGAGAAACCAACATTTGAAAATACAATCAAGGCTTTAGAGCTTTCTGGTGATAAATTAGATCGAATTCATGCAGTTTACGGCATTTATAGATCTAATCTGAGTACTCCTGAATTTAATATTGTTGACACTGAAATGTCGCCGAAATTGGCTGAGATTAGTGATAGATTGTATCAAAATGAGAAATTGTTTTCTAGAATTGAAGCCCTATACAAATCTGATGGAAAACAGAATTTAACTAAAGAACAGCAGCGTTTACTTTGGTTATATTATACCGATTTTGTTAGAGAAGGAGCAGAGTTGAACCAACAAGACAAAGATAAAGTTGCTAAAATAAATCAGGAATTGGCAGGACTTTTTACTGCTTTTAGTCAAAAATTACTAGCAGAAGAAAATGATCAGTATATAGAATTAAAAACAGAACTTGATTTTGATGGTTTGCCTGAAGAAGTTAAAAATGCCGCTATCGCTGAAGCTAAAGAAAGAAATCTAAATGTTTTAGGATGCATTGGAAATACAAGATCTTCAATCGAACCGTTTCTTACGTTTTCCAACAAAAGAAGTTTGAGAGAACAAGCTTTTGATGTTTTTGTAAAGAGAGGCGATAATAAAAACGAAAATGACACTAATGAAATACTTGTTTCTATTTTGAAATTGAGGGCTGAAAAAGCTAAGATTTTAGGTTTTGCTAATTTTGCTGAATGGAGTTTGTCTAATAAAATGGCCAAAGATCCGCAGAAGACACTCGATTTAATGAATTCGGTATGGAAACCCGCTGTAGACAAAGTAAAAAATGATGTTTCTGCGATGCAGGAAATGGTAGATAATGATGGGGATAATTTTAAAATTCAGCCTTGGGATTATCGCTATTATGCTGAGAAAGTACGAAAAGCTAAATATGATCTAGATCAGAATGAAATTAAGCAATATTTGCAGTTAGAAAATTTGCGAGAAGGAATGTTTTGGACTGCGGGCGAATTATTCGATTTAGGTTTCAAGCAATTATTTGATGTCCCCGTTTATCATTCTGATGTTCGTGTTTGGGAAGTGAATAATAAAAATACTAGAGAACCAATTGGATTATGGTATTTTGACCCGTATGCGCGAGTTGGTAAGCGTTCAGGCGCATGGATGAATTCGCATAGAGATCAGCAGAAGATAAAAGGAAATGTGCTTCCTATTGTGTCAAATAATTGCAATTTTATTAAAGGAAATAGTGATGAACCTGTTTTAATTTCATGGGATGATGCAACAACTTTGTTTCATGAATTTGGGCATGCTTTACATGGGCTGTGTTCAAATGTCACTTATCCAAGTCTTTCGGGAACTTCGGTTGCAAGAGATTATGTAGAGTTTCCGTCGCAGTTATTAGAACATTGGTTGGCAACTCCAGAGGTTTTAAACAAGTTCGCGCTTCATTATAAAACAAACGAGCCTTTGTCTCAATCGCTGGTAGAGAGAATCGGAAAAGTCGCTAATTTTAATGAAGGTTTTGCAACAGTAGAAACGATTTCAAGTTCATTTGTCGATATGAAATTGCATTTGACAACCGAAATAATTGATCCGCATGCGTTTGAAAAGAAAGTTTTGAATGAAATTAATATGCCGTCAGAAATTGTAATGAGGCACAGAATTCCGCAGTTTGCTCATATTTTTTCGAGCGATGGGTATGCAGCGGGATATTACAGTTATTTATGGGCAGATGTAATAAATGCAGATGCTTATGAAGCTTTTTTAGAAGCTGGAGGGCCATTTGATAAGAAGATTTCTGAACGTCTTTATAAAACAGTTTTGAGTGTTGGAAATACGATTGATAATGAAGAAATGTACAAGAATTTCAGAGGACATGCTCCACAATCAGATGCGTTGATGCGAGCTAGAAACTTTCCAATTGAAAGCTAAAATGAAATAAAAAAAGCCCGAATAACTAAATATTCGGGCTTTTTAATATTGAAAAAATAATATATTAACCTAAAGTAACTCTTTTGAAACCTGTAATTTCAACATTGAATCCTTTAACGTAATCACCTACTTTTTTACTGTCATCTTTGATGAAGTTTTGATCTAATAAAGCTTTCTCTTGATCTAAAGTAGTGTTATCAGAAATGAAACGTTGAACTTTTCCTGGAAGAATTTTATCCCAGATTTGCTCTGGTTTTCCTTCAGCTTTTAATTCAGCTTTAGCATCTTCTTCAGCTTGTTTGATAACTTCAGGAGTTAATTGAGAGAAAGAGATGTATTTAGGAACATTTTTCAAAGTTTTTCCTAAACGAGCAGCCTCTTCATTGTCTTTTTCGATTACAGCAATACGAGCAGCAAGTTCAGATTCAACGAAAGCAGGATCAAAATCTTTGTAAGATAATGTATCAGCTCCCATAGAAGCAACTTGCATAGAAACGTCTTTTGTTAAAGTCTCAGCATTAGCGATCGGAGCAGAAATTGCAGTTAAAGCAGCTGATTTTGTTAACGTGAACATAAGATCCAACGAAAGCACCTTCTAAAATTTCGAAACCACCGATTTCGATTTTCTCACCAATAACTCCAGTTTGCTCGATTAATTTTTCAGCAACAGTGATTCCGTTGAAATCAGAAGCTAAAAATTCTTCTTTAGAAGAGAAGTTGATAGCTCTTTCAACTAAATCTTTAGCTAAAGTAACGAAAGCCTCATTTTTACCTACGAAGTCAGTTTCGCAGTTTAAAGTAAGGATAGCTCCTTTAGTGTTGTCAGCATTGATAAAAGAAACAGCAGCTCCTTCAGAAGACTCACGGTCAGAACGGTTAGCAAGCAACTTTTTGTCCTTTTTCTCTAAGGATTTGTATAGCTTTATCGAAATCTCCATCAGCTTCAACTAAAGCTTTTTTACAGTCCATCATTCCGGCACCTGTAGATTGTCTTAATTTATTTACGTCTGCAGCAGTAATTGTTGCCATAATATTTTGAATTTTAATGTTAAAAGTAAAAATTCCATCTTCTAAATCCCAAACTCCAATTTTATTAAATTATCAACATAACGTTTTTAATTTTGTATTTGGAATTTGGAATTTAAAATTTGGAATTTAAAATTTGATTTATTCTTCAGTTTCAGTTGCAGGAGCAGCTTCAGCCTCAGCAGCAGGAGCTTCTTCAGCAGCTTCAACTTCTTTCTCAGCACCTCTGTCTGAAAGACCTTCGATTACTGCAGTAGTCACTAAAGATAAAATTTTGTCAATTGATTTAGAAGCATCATCATTTGCAGGAATTACGTAATCAACCTCTCTTGGGTCAGAATTCGTATCAACCATTGCGAAAACTGGAATGTTTAATTTTTGAGCTTCTTTTATTGCGATGTGTTCAGCTTTGATATCTACTACGAACAATGCTGCAGGCAGTCTAGACATATCAGCAATTGAACCTAAGTTTTTCTCCAATTTAGCACGTAGACGATCAACTTGCAAACGCTCTTTTTTAGATAGAGTGTTGAATGTACCATCTTTCTTCATTTTATCGATAGAAGACATTTTTTTAACTGCCTTTCTGATAGTTACGAAGTTAGTTAACATTCCACCTGGCCATCTTTCAGTGATGTAAGGCATGTTTGCGACTTTTGCTTTATCAGCAACGATGTCTTTAGCTTGTTTTTTGGTAGCTACGAATAAGATTTTTCTACCTGATGCGCCGATTTTTTTCAAAGCTTCGTTAGCTTCTTCAATTTTAGTCGCAGTTTTATATAGATTGATAATGTGAATACCATTACGCTCCATATAAATGTAAGGAGCCATATTTGGATCCCATTTTCTAGTCATGTGTCCGAAGTGAACACCTGCTTCTAGTAATTCTTTTACTTCTATTTTGTTTGCCATTTTTGTACTAGTTTACGTTCTGTTGATTAGCAATGTATAAATGGCGATTTCTCTGGCTTTATACATTTAGATGCTAAACTATATCCTACCTCGATAGGAGAGCAACAATAACTGTGTTTTTTAATTTCAATAAATAATTGATAATGTCTTGTTTCATTTGAACAAGACAGCTAATATTAACGTTTAGAGAATTGGAATCTCTTACGAGCTTTCTTCTGACCGAATTTCTTACGTTCAACCATTCTTGGGTCTCTTGTTAATAAACCTTCTGGTTTAAGGATTCCTCTGTTTTCAGCGTTAACTTCACACATTACGCGTGCTAATGCCATTCTTACAGCTTCTGCTTGACCAGTTGTACCACCTCCGTAAACGTTTACTTTTACGTCAAAGTTACCAGCGTTTTCTGTCATAGAAAGCGGTTGTAAAACTTTGTACTGTAAAGTTGCAGTTGGAAAGTAAGTTGCGAATTCTTTTTTGTTTACAGTGATGTTTCCAGTTCCTTCAGAAACGTAAACACGTGCAACAGCGGTTTTTCTTCTACCGATTTTGTGAATAACTCCCATTACTTAAGATCATTTAGGTTAACAGTTCTAGGTTTTTGAGCTCCGTGAGTGTGCTCAGATCCTACAACAACATTTAGATTTCTAAAAAGTTCAGCTCCTAATTTGTTTTTAGGTAACATACCTTTTACAGCTTTTTCTACTAATAATGCAGGGTTTTTAGCTTGCAATACTTTAGCAGTTAAAGTTCTTTGTCCTCCTGGGTAACCTGTATGACGCATGTAAATTTTGTCATTCAATTTTGTACCTGTAAGGTTAATTTTTTCTGAGTTGATAACAATTACGTTATCTCCACAGTCAACGTGTGGTGTATAACTTGGTTTGTACTTACCTCTTAAGATCATTGCAACCTTTGAAGCAAGACGTCCTAAGTTATGACCTTCAGCGTCAACAACAATCCACTCTTTAGTTACAGTGGCTTTACTTGCTGAAACTGTTTTGTAGCTTAATGCGTCCATAATATTATTTTAATTAAACATTCCATCCCCAATAAAGGGGATGCAAAAGTACAATTAATTATTTTAAAACCAAATACCTGAAAGAATATTTTATCTGCTGAAAATCAGGGCTTCAGTTTTTTGATTATTTAGTGAATAAAAAAACCGTCTCCACAATAAAGTAAAGACGGTTAAATATTTTGAAAAAAAGATTATACAATAAATATGTTGGCAATATCAACCACTTGTTGGGTTGTAAGTGGCTCATCATAAGCTTCTGAGCCCGCTGCAGCTCCAAATGCTGTTGCTGTATTAAATCCTGCCTGCGTAGTTACGCCCTCGCCATCATATACAGCTTGCGTTGCAGCTGGCATTCCAGCACCTCGTTCGGCGTTTGATATCCATCCTTTTAAACCTCGTAATCTTCTAACTTCAGAAGCATGGCGTGCTTCAACAGAATGAATTTGTAATGCTGCAGTCAATAAATCTGGTGTTGTAATTAAATTTGTCGCTTGTCCTTTATAAGCTCTAACTCCAGTATCTTCAAAAGCTTGTGCCAAAGCTAAAAAGGTTGGATAATCATGAAAAGGGTCAAAAGCGCCTCCAACAGTGAAGTCAAAAGTAGGCTTTGGAACGAAGTTAGCACTGGCTGTGCCACCCAATCCAGCAATTAAAAATTTCACATGATCAGATTCGTGCGCAACTATTTGCTGAAATACTTTTAAATCGCGCCCGCCATTTTCAGAAGCTGGTATTACTCCAGAATCTAATGCCATAGCATAAAATTCGTTTTCAAGATATTCTAAGGTTAAAGCAAATTGTAAAGCTCCGATTGGAGTTGCAGGCGTTGCTGTAATGTCTTGTGCAAAAACTTTATTGGTTAGAGCTGATAATCCGAAAGGAATTGAGGCTAAAGCTAAATTTTTACCAATATTTCCAAAATGTGTAAAACTGTCTCTTCTTGAACCCGTACTATTCATTAAATTGTCATCAGTAAAGGATTCTATAAATTTTAAAATGTTCATAATTTCTAAGTTTTAGCGGTTAAGATTAAGGCAAATAATTAGCTGTAAATTTCGTAGTGATAAAACCAGCAAGAATCGGCAGAATTTTAGAAGGATCTTTGGCATCATCTAAACCTGTAGACATATTTACAATATCATCTCCGGCAAAATCTTTAGAATTCGGATTAATCAAACTTCTTATTGCTGAGGCATGTCTTGCTTCTACAGAAACAATTTTTCCAGCTAATAATAAGTAGTCCGCAGTTTTAATTAATTTTCCTGCTCCATTATAGGCGGCAACTCCTGTGTCTTCTAATGCTTTTGCAGTCGCCAAAACTTCGGTACGGCTATTAAAATTTAAGGAGCCATAATTAAAAGCCAGAGTTGGAAGTAATTGAGTACTCGGATTTGGAAGTAATGCGCTTAAAGTAGCTTTAAAAAAATCTCTATGAACTACTTCGTGGTGATATAAGTCTGTTAGTACTTCGCGTTCAACGCTGCTGAAGACAGAATTAAAACCACTTCCATTAACTACTTTAGTATAAAAGTCGGCTTCTAATTGTTCTAGAGCATACGCATAGGTTAGTACTCCAAAATCTCCAGAGCCTAAATCGAAAACACCATTTCTTATTCCTGGCAAAGAATTGTCTGGCATATCATTATCGTTGTCATTATCGCTGCAGCCAGCTAGAATTAAACCCGTGGTTGCCAGGGTTAATCCACTGAGCTTAAGAAAGCTCCTTCTACTATTCAATGAAGGATCTACTTCATGAATTTTAACTTCGTTTTTCATAATCAAGTTTTTTAATAGTTAACAACAGTTGGTCTCTAGTTATCTGGTATTTAATTATTAACGAAATTTTTGTAAGTACGGTTTTGAGAAATAGCTTTATTTAATTATTATTTCGAAAAGACTTATGTTTTTAAATACTAATAGCTTCTTTTTGTTTTATTTTCGGTAATTCTACTATATTTGTATTAATTACATAAAATTCAATAGGATGAAAGCTAAAGCAACTCTAAAACAAATTGCCAAGGAACTAGGTGTTTCTGTTTCGACTGTATCTAAAGCATTGAATGACAGTCCTGAAATTAGTGAACAAACGAAGGTTAAGATTAAGGAGTATGCCAAACTCAAAAATTATAAGCCGAATGTTATTGGTTTGAATCTTAAGAATCGTAAGACAAAAACGATTGGAGTAATTATTCCTAATATTTTAAATTCTTTCTTTGCGAAAGTTTTTAGTGGTATTGAGAAAGTTGCCGATAAAAAAGGATATAATGTAATTACCTGTATCTCTAATGAGTCTTTAGAAAAGGAAATTCATACGCTTGAAATGTTGAGTAACGGAACTATTGACGGATTTATCCTTTCGGTTTCTCAAGAAGCCCAAAAACTTCAAGATTACAATCATTTTTCTGAAATAATTAACGACGGAACGCCAATCGTAATGTTTGATCGTATTGCAGATGAAGTAGACTGCGATAAAGTTGTCGTAGATGATTTTGATTCGGCATTAAACTCAACACAGCATTTAATAAATTTAGGATGCAAAAACATTGCTTTAATTTCTTCTGTAGACAATTTAAGTGTTGGAAAATTAAGAGCTGACGGATACTTAAAAGCTTTAAAAGACAATAATATTCCAGTTAACGAAAAAATTATTCTTCGTACAGATTCTGAAGATGATATGAAAGCTAAAATTGATTCTATTTTTGATCATAAAATCGACGGAATTTTTGCTTTGGACGAAAATGATTCGGTTGCAGCTTTAAGAGTAAGTTTGAAAAAAGGCTACAGAGTTCCAGAAGATATTTCGATTATTGGTTTTGCTGATGGTATTTTGGCTTCAAGACGTTTATCGCCAAGTTTGACAACAGTAAGTCAGCATGGTGTTGAAATTGGAGAAGTTGCAGCAAAAAGATTAATTGAAAGATTGGAAGAACCTGAAGGAACAGTTTCTGAATATGAAACGATTGTCATTAAAACAAAATTAAAAGAAAGAGAATCTACTAGAAAAGTATAAAGAAAACCCATCAGCAAAAACTGATGGTTTTTTTATTTTATAATGAATATGGGAATTTAGGATTTTTGTACTTTCTTAATCTCTCAAAAGGAACTAAAAAAGATTCTTCGCAATTTCTGGTCGCTCTGTAGAAACTTGGAGTAAATTCTATTCCTTTTTCTGTATAATTCCAAGCTGCGTAACGCCAGTATTCTGCATTGGTGTAATCACAATAATCATCTTCATTTTTTGGTTTTTCAAAATGTTCCTGAGAATTAATTACATCAAGTAATTTCGGTGCAAAATAATCATTTCGATATTTTGAAAAAGCATCAAAATTGTTTTCACTGTCACCAGTCACACTTTTGTCAAAAGCTAGAATATCATCAATTCCATATTGTTTTCCGTTATTTAAATCGATTAGATAGCCACTGCTTCCGAAATCTGGATGAGCGCCTCCGCAATCCCAAAACATCGAAATTTGAAAACCTAATAAATCATGGTTCAGAAAGTTAATTGTTGAATTTCCTTCAATTCCTTTTCCTTGGCTGTATTCAAAACTAGATGTGCAATTAAGCTGTGCTAATGTATTTTCAATATGTATGCGTTCTAAAATGGGATTGATCAAAGCTTTGTTTTTCTCTGTGAAGTTATTTCCTAATCTAAAAAAATCAGAATTGCAATGTTTTTCAGAATACCAAACAAATTCTTTATTGTTATACAGTGTGGTTTTCTGTTTTTTGAATTCAAGGAATTTGTATTTCACTAGATTTAAACGTTCGTCATCAAATCTAATTTTTAGATTCGATTTGTAGTTGTCAAAATTTACAGGTTCAAGATGAACAGCCAATTGTTTCTCTTTGGCATCATACCAAAATCCGTCAAAATTATTACCCGATTTTTTCAGGTAAAACTTCTCGGTAATAACATCGCTAGGTTTAAAATAAAATGAGTAATTATTGTCTTTTAATTTTGCTTCGAGTTTAATGTCTTTTAGCGAATTCTTATAGAAATAAACTGCAGTTAGGTTAGTTTCATTGTCAGATTTATAAACCTGAAGCGTCATAAAGATTGTACTTTTGCCTAAAGTTCCTTCTAGATAATAAATCTTGTCCTGACAAAATGAAATTGTTGAATAAAGTAAAAAAAATAGAATATAAAGTTTTTTCATTTTTTGATTATAAGATTTAGTAAAGAAAGAAAATATTTACAATATGGAAAAATGTGTTTTTTAGTAAATATCCATTTCAAACTAGTTAGAATTAAACAACTGTAAAGAATTTATTGTTGCATTACTATATAGTCTTCCAATTGGCAGAATCTTGTTTTTAATAGTTACAGAGCGACTATTAAATTGAGAAACCTTTTTTAACGGAATCAAAAAGGAACGATGTATTCTGAAAAAAAACCTTCGGGTAATTTTTCAATCATTTCGGTAATAGACTGATGCGTTTTAAAAGAATCTTTTTCTGTATGAATAATTAAATAATTGCCTTGTGACTCAAAATAATCTATTTCGTTCAGATATATTTTTAATGTTTTTCTTTCGCACTTGACAAATATAAAAGGCTGTTCAATTTCAGCTTGTGCCAGCTTTTCAAACTGCTGATTCGTTTTTTGGATTTTACTATATTTTTGTATTGCTTTTGAAAATCGTTCCAAAGAGATGGGCTTTAATAAATAATCAATAGCTTCTAGGTCAAATCCTTCGACAGCATATTGTGAATTGGCAGTTGTAAAAATAATTCCGATATCTTTTGGCAGTGATTTAGCAAATTCAATCCCTGATTTGCCTGGCAGATTAATATCTAAAAAAAGCAAGTCTATATTGTTGGTTTTCAGATATCCCAAGGCATTATTGGTGCTCATGAATTTTCCTTTCAAATCCAAAAAATCAAATTTGGCAATATGCATTTCAAGCAATATAGATGCAGGAAGTTCATCTTCTATAATAATACAGCTTATTCTAGTTGGTGTCATTAATTTTAATTTTTAAAGAGACAAAAAAAGATTCAACTTCATTTTTGATATTTAAAATATGCTTTTGAGGATAAAGAAGTTCTAAACGCCTTTTAACATTAGAAATTCCAATACCGCTATATGGATTTTTAGTTTTTTTGTTTTCGAAAAAATCTTGTGGGAGACTATTCTCAATTTTAATTATTAGCCATTCTTCAGAAAATGTTATTGAAATTGTAATCCATGCTTTTAGACTGACATCATCCAGACAATATTTAAAACTGTTTTCTATAAAAGGAAGAATTAAGAAAGGCTCAATAACTTGATTTTCTGTAATTCCGTTTGTGCTGAAACTTAGTTCGAGTCTGTTATCAAATCTTAACTGCTGAAGTGAAATATAATTTTGTAGATATTCAATTTCTTTCTCCAAAGGAATATGTTTGGTATTTACCTCATAAACAGAATATCGGAGAAAATCTGAGATTTTAAGGACTATATCTGCAGAATCGTCAGATTTACTTAAAATTTTTGAATACAGACTATTGAGAACATTAAATAAAAAGTGGGGATGAAACTGATTTCGAAGAGAAAACAATTCGGCTTGGAGTTTTTCGGAAATAATCAGTCGCACTTTGTTTTTGGCTTCGGCAATGTAATAAACAAGTTTAATGATTAAAGGAACCGTGACAACAAATTGCAGTTTAATTACATTATATAAATATACAGGAGCAGAAAAAAGCGGTTCCGATTTCCACTCGGTCAAATAGAATGCAATAATGATATAATTGTCAATTAACCGCTGAAGGAATGCAAAGAAGAGGATCGAAATCAAATAAATAAAAATAAATAGCGTCTTTTTTTTCTGAAAAACAATTTTGGCATTGCTACTTCTACAATCAGTAGAACAAATATAATTTTAGGGAAAACACTATAACATTCATTATAAAAAGCCCTCCAAAAATCATTTGTTGGCAAACCTTGCACTAAGCTGAATAATAAAATATATCCCAACCAGTAGCTGATATAAAGTCTTATTTTTTGAAATGTATTTTCAGGATAAATAGCCAGTTCGTTCATTATCGAGTTTGTTTCTTTAATTGTAAAGCTAGTGGTTTTGCTTTAGAATTAAAATCGTAATGTGGTAGAAAACAGTTTTCTTGTTTAAATGACATAGTAGTTTTGTGTTGTTGTTTGCAACACAAAGCATGTTGTTTAAATAAGTGTCTTTTTGATGGTAGAAAAGCATAATATCTTTCGCTGACTAATATAATTTAAAAAAACTATTATGAAGAAAACCGCTTTAACTTTAATGTTGCTATTTTGTTTTTCTTGGGTAATAAATGCCAAGAATACTGAAGTTTACCCGACAAATTGGTGGGTAGGAATGAAAACTAATTCTATACAGTTATTAATTCGAAGTATTGATGATTCTTTCACAATAGATAAAGTAGGCATTAATTATCCCGGAATAACGATTAACAAAACATATTCTTTTCCAAATGCAAAATATATTGCTATTGATATAACTATTGCGCCAGAAACTGTTGCTGGTGATGTAATTATTGAATTGAATCAAAAGTCAGGAAAACAGAAAATCAAATGGCCTCTTTATAATCGAAAATCGGGTAATGGAACACAATATGCGCAAGGAGTTACTTCCAGTGATTTTATCGAATTAATTATGGTGGACCGTTTTAGTAATGGAGATATTACAAATGACAAAGTAAAAGGAATGAGAGACCAATCTCTTGACCGAAAAGAAATGTATGATCGCCATGGCGGAGATTTACAAGGTGTGATTAATAATCTGGACTATATTCAGGGGCTTGGAGTTACAGCATTGTGGTTTACTCCAGTTATGGAAAATGATATGGAGAAAAGAACAGAGCATGGTTACGCAATTACAAATCATTACAAAATTGATCAAAGATATGGTGGAGATGCGATGTATGAAAAATTGAGTAATCAGCTTCACTCAAGGGGAATGAAGCTTATTTTTGATGCTGTTTATAATCATATTGGATCATTTCATTTTCTAGAACTAGATCCTCCAGCAAATGATTGGGTTCATCGCTGGCCAGAATATACTCAAACCAATTATAGAGAAATCCCGCTTTTTGATCCTTATGGAACAAAATCAGATAAAAAGAAAATGAGCGATGGATGGTTTGATAAAATAATGCCAGACATTAATCAAGATAATCCGTTTATGGCCAATTTCATTATCCAAAATTGCATTTGGCATATTGAAAAGTTTGGTATTGATGGCGTGCGTCTTGATACTTATACTTATAATGATCTTAATTTTGCCAATCGCCGCAACAAAGCAATTATGGATGAGTTTCCTAAGATTTCCATTTTTGGCGAAATCATGGTGCACGGGGTAGCAAATCAGGCTTATTTTGAGGAAAATAATATAGATACACCGTTCAAAAGCAATTTGCCTTCAGTTGTAGATTTTCAGAGTTTGTATTACGGAATCATTCCGGCTTTGACAGAACCTTTTGGGTGGAAAGGCGGAGTTAATCAATTGTATTATACTTTGAGCAGTGATTTTTTGAGTAAAAATCCAATGCAGAAAGTATTGCTTTTGGACAATCATGACGAGGCTCGATTTTTTTCATTAATGGGAGAAAATGTAGAAAAGCAAAAAATGGGCTTTCAGTGGTTGCTAACTTGCAGAGGAATTCCACAGCTATATTATGGATCTGAAGTTTTGATGAAGGGATTTAAAAATCCAGATGGCTTACTAAGAGCTGATTTTCCAGGAGGATGGAAAGAAGATGAAAAAAATGCTTTTACAGGAAAAGGAATGACGGATGATGAAAAATCGACACAAGAGTTGGTTCGTAAACTGGCTAATTTTAGAAAAAATGCATCAGCAATAAAAACAGGAAAAATGATGCATTATACACCTGTTGAAGGCTTATATATTTACTTTAGATATGACGACAACCAAACAATAATGTGTGTGATGAATACAAGTAGTTCTGAAAAAGAAATTGACTTTCAAAAATATGATGAAAGAACTGCTGGTTTTACTTCTGCTAAAAATGTGATTACCGAAGAAAGTTTTTCAACTTCCAAAAAGACAATTATTCCATCAACAAAAATGTGGGTTTTAGAATTAAATAAATAAAAAGATGTTTAAAAAAAGTATAGTTTTTCTTTCGATTCTTTTTCCTCTCTGTATCTTTTGTCAGTCTGATGAAATGGAGAATTCAGTTCAATATTTGTCAAATAATTACAAAAGCCCTGAAGAATATATTGTTTCAAAGTTTGCAGAAAAAGATATAATCCTACTGGCCGAGGAACATCGAGTTAAAGAAAACCTCTTATTAGTAAAGAATTTGATTCCTGTTCTGTATAAAAACAACGTCTATAATTTGGGAATGGAATTTGGGGCAAGTGAGGATCAGATAAAATTAGATTCTTTAGTCTCTGCTCCTGAGTATAATGAAGATCTAGTTAGAAAATTAATGTTTAACTATAATTCAGGCTGGGTTTTTAAAGGATATACTGATTTGTACAAGGCTGCTTGGGAGTTAAATAAATCACTGCCTAAATCTGCAAAGAAATTCAGAATCTTAAATTTAAGTTACCGTTACGATTGGTCCTCGTTTTTAGGACAGCGAACTCCTGAGAAAATGAAAAAGGTATTTTATAGAGGAAATACAGAAACATTTCGATTTGGAATTACAGAGAAAGAAATTATTGCCAAGCAAGAGAAAATTTTGATTCTTACAGGAGATATCCATGCATTTACAAAATATAAATTTCCTGTGTATGATTTTCTGGGACAGGATTTTGTGAGGTTGGAGGATGGTTATTTTGGAAATCAGTTGTATGCAAAATATCCGCAGTTAGTATATTCTATTTTATTGCATAAACCTTTTGCTAATCGACCTGAAATTAGACCAAATTTGGTTTCGCCAGCAAATGGAAAAATAGAAATTATAATGCAAAAACTGCAAAATAAACCAATCGGATTCGATTTGATTAATACGCCTCTTGGAAAATTACGAGATGATAGTTACTATTCTCTCGGTCATAGCAATTTTACATTAGAAAATTTTTATGATGGTTATGTATTTCTAAAACCAATTAAAGAACTTTCTGGATGCGATATTGATCCAAATTTTTTAACGGCTAATAATTGGAATGAAGCACAAAAAAACATGGCAGATCCAGACTGGAGACCTCGGCCAAAGAACTTAAAAGATTATTGGAAACAAATTAAAGACTATGGAGATATTTCAAAAAAATATGCAGAGGCAGATAAATACTAGCCTGAAACTGTTATAAATTAAAAATCCGCTAAAAGCATTCACTTTTGGCGGATTTATTTTTTACCGAAATTTTACTGAAATATTAATGTGCCTCTAACCAATCTTTACCCATTCCGAGTTCAACTTCTAAAGGAACCGACATTTTAAAAGCATTTTCCATTTCGTGTTTAATCATTGGCTGGATTTTTTCGAGTTCGTTGTTGTGAACATCGAACACAAGTTCATCATGTACTTGCAGTAACATTTTAGATTTCCAGTTTTCGTCACGAAGTTTTTTATGAATATTGATCATTGCGATTTTAATCACATCGGCAGCGCTTCCTTGAATTGGGGCATTTACAGCATTTCGTTCTGCCGCACTTCTTACAACAGCATTAGCAGAATTAATATCTTTTAAATATCTGCGACGGCCTAAAATAGTTTGTACGTAACCTTTTTCGCGTGCAAATTCAATTTGTTCTGAAATATAAGATTTAAGACGAGGATATGTTTTATAATAAGCATCAATCAATGCAAGCACTTTCGCTTCTAGAAAGTGAAGTTTGGTTGCTCAAACCAAAAGCAGAAACACCATATATAATTCCAAAGTTTACTGTTTTTGCATTACTTCTTTGTTCGCGGGAAACTTCTTCTAAAGGAACATCAAAAACTTTTGCTCGCGGTTGCTTTGTGAATGTCTTCTCCATTTTGGAAAGCCGCAATCATATTTTCTTCACCACTCAAAGCAGCGATAATTCTTAATTCAATTTGCGAGTAATCGGCAGAGATTAAAGTGTAATTTTCATCGCGTGCCACAAAAGCTTTACGAATCTGACGGCCTCTTTCGGTACGAATCGGAATATTTTGCAAGTTCGGATTATTAGAGCTCAAACGTCCAGTTGCCGCAACAGTCTGCATATAATCGGTATGAACGCGTAACGTTTTTTTATCAACTTGTTCTGGTAAAGCCAAAATATAAGTGCTTTGCAGTTTTACCATCTGGCGCCAATCTAAAATCTGTTTTACAATTGGGTTGTCATTGGCCAAATAAGTCAAAACTTCTTCGCCAGTTGCATATTGTCCCGTTTTGGTTTTCTTTTGTTTTGCGCCGCCAATTTTTAGTTTATCAAACAAAATATCTCCTAATTGTTTTGGAGAAGCCAAGTTGAATTTTTCGCCAGCAGTTTCATATATTTTTTCTTCTAAAGCTTTGATTTCAACTTCCATTTCAGAAGACATTGCTTTTAAGAAATCTACATCCAAACGAATTCCTTCAGTTTCCATGTCTGCCAATACGCTTACTAACGGAATTTCGATTTCGTCAAATAACTTTTTAGTTTCTGTTTTGTCTAATTCGGTTGTGAATATTTCTTTTAATTGTAAAGTAATATCGGCATCTTCAGCAAGCATATTCTTTAATATCTTCCAAAGGAACATCGCGCATATTAAGCTGATTTTTTCCTTTTTTACCAATTAAACTTTCAATAGATTTTGGAGAATATTTCAAGTACGTTTCTGCCAAAATATCCATATTATGACGCATATCTGGATTAATTAGATAATGCGCAATCATCGTATCAAAAAGTTTTCCTTTTACGGTTACACCATAATTAGAAAGAATTTTTAGATCGTATTTTAAATTCTGTCCGATTTTCTCAATGTTTTCATTTTCAAAAAACGGAACAAATTTGTCTACTAAAGCTTTTGCTTCTTCATGGCTTTCTGGAAACGGCACATAAAATGCTTTTCCTTTTTCGTAAGAGAAAGACATTCCGACCAATTCTGCGTGCAAAGCATCGATTCCTGTGGTTTCAGTATCAAAACAAACCGAAGTCTGTTTTTGTAAATTCTGCAAAAGCATTTTAATGCCTAAATCGCCTTGAATGGTTTGGTAAAAATGCTCTGTGTTTTCTAAAGTACTATAAAACGAAGTTCTTTCGATTTCAGCGTTTTCTCCATTCGTATTTCCGCCTCCAAAAAGATCAAATTGGTCTTCATTTTTAGGCTGTGCTTTTTTGTATAATTTGGCATCAGGAGCTGGAGCAGCAGTTTGTGTACCATCAGTTTTAAATAAATTGTCAAACTGTTCTGCCATTCTTCTAAATTCTAATTCTTGAAAAATAGCATCAGTTTTTTCGATATCTGGGCGAGAAAGTTCGTAGTCTTCTTCATTAAAAGTAACATCACAATCGGTAATAATTGTCGCTAATTTTTTAGAAAGAATCCCTTTTTCTTTGTTAGCTTCGATGTTCTCTTTCATTTTGCCTTTTAGTAAATGCGTGTTTTCTAAAAGGTTTTCCATGGTTCCAAATTCTTTCAGGAACTTTTTTAGCTGTAACTTCACCAACACCTGGCAATCCAGGAATATTATCTACAGCGTCGCCCATCATTCCAAGGAAATCAATTACTTGTTCTGGTCTTTCGATTTCAAATTTTGCCAAAACCTCAGGAACACCCCATATTTCGATTCCGTTACCCATTCGGGCAGGTTTATACATAAAAATATTTTCAGAAACTAGTTGCGCAAAATCCTTATCAGGCGTTACCATGAAGACTTTGTAATTTTGTTTTTCTGCTTGTTTAGCGATTGTTCCAATTAAGTCATCGGCTTCACAGCCTTCGATTTCGATAATCGGAATATGCATGGCTTTTAATAATTCTTGAATATAAGGAACAGCAATTTTAATTGCTTCTGGTGTAGCATCACGATTGGCTTTGTATTCAACAAACATTTCTGTTCTTACATGGCTTCCGCCTTTATCGAAAGCAACGGCCAAGTGGTCTGGTTTTTCTCTTTTAATAACATCCAAAAGTGAGTTCATAAAACCCATAATTGCAGATGTATCCATTCCTTTTGAGTTGATTCTCGGGTTTTTTATGAAGGCATAATAACCACGAAAAATTAATGCGTAAGCATCTAGAAGAAAAAGGCGTTTTTGAGTTGACATATTAAAAATATTAGTCTGTAAAAATAAACAATTGGGTTTTAAAAAACGATTTGGTTTTCGAAAATTAATTTTTTAAACCATATAAGTCGTATAAGTTCATTTTAGTAGAAATGCAATACATTGCATCTTCTCAATGTTGTAAAGAATAGTAGGCAATTAAATGAATTTATGCAACTTATTAGCCAGAAAATAAGCAAAGAGTTAATATCAAGTTAAAATTTTTTATTCAGTGATTTCTTCATTTTGGCTTCATTTTCTGAGGGTAATTTTGATCTGTAAAATAAAAATTATTAATTCATAAATATTAGAAATCATGAGAAATTTATTAATGTTATTAGTAGCAGTTTTAGGAACAAGTGCAATGGTTCACGCATTTCCTGCAAAAGATGGAAAAGAAGCTCCGGCTAAAGAAGTAAAAGCAACTAAACATCCTAAACACAAATCTGATAAAAAAGCAAAATCAGCAAAAACTGAAGCTCCAAAAACAGAAGCTGCTAAGCCAGAACCTGCAAAAGCTAAATAAAAATTGCTCTCGTTTTGTTTTCGAAGCGTTGTAACGAAGGCAAAACAGGAATAATGATTATGAGAACGCGATTGAAGAAGCTGATGAAGAAATTTGTCAGCTTTTTTCGTTCGTTAATTTTTTTAATAATACACTACTCAATTTTTGATAATTGATTAATTTTAATTTCGCTTAAATAGTGGGCTTATGAATGTTTTAATTGTAGAAGATAATAAAGAACTTGCTGTAGAGGTCTACGATTTTTTATGCAACTCAGGATACATCTGTAAAATTGCCAATAATTGTGCCGAGGCTCTTGAAGAATTCGGTAGCAATGATTACGATGTTATGCTTTTGGATCTTGGACTGCCTGATGGAGATGGTTTTGAGGTTTTGCAGGCAATCAGAAAAACAAAATCAAAAATTGCGGTCATTGTACTTACTGCTCGCGGAGAATTGGATGATAGAATAAACGGACTTCATCTTGGAGCTGATGATTATTTGACAAAGCCTTTTGCTCTGACAGAATTGGCGAGCAAGAATATTTGCAGTAGTTCGCAGAATTCATGGATTTACTCTTAATAATTTAAGCATTCATGGTTTTTTATTGCAACTTCAGGATTATAGAGTGAGTTTTAACGACCAGCTAATTAATCTGACTAAAAAAGAATTTGATATTTTTCAGTATTTGGTTCTAAACAAAAACCGTGTTATTACACGATTGCAATTAACAGAGCATATTTGGGGCGATATTTTGGAGGTTAACTCAGACTCTAATTTTATAGATGTGCACGTTCGTAATCTCCGAAAAAAATTGGATAAACACACTTCTATTGATTGGTTCGAAACTGTTCGAAATGTAGGTTATCGTATAAACGAATAAATCGATTCTTGTGAAAATAAAACACCAATTAGCTATTTTTAACGCATTGAGCAGATTGCTGGTCATTTTGATTTTATGGCTGATGCTTCCTATTTTAGTAAAAAATGTAGTGTATCATCATATTAATAATACGCTAGTTGAAAAGAAGAAAAAATTTATTCAGCACTTAAATAAAGAAGAGATCAATGAGTTTATTGAAAACCCAGAGGATTCAACCGATACTTTCTCCGAGTTTTCGACGCTTCATAGTGAGTTTTTGGTGCTATCCCGAGTTTCGATAAAACCACATCAGAAAAAAACAACTTTCAGTAATGAATACCGAAAAATAGAAGGAGAGGAAAGTGAGTATAGAATCTTGCAAGATCATTTTACATATGATGGCGAAGATTATCAGCTTGAAATAGGAAGCAGTTTGAGCGAGGTTAACGATTTAACTTTTGTAATCAAGCTTTTTATTATAATTGTTTTTGTGATAATTCTATTTATTACTTTTTTGGCAGATACTTTTTACATCGAATATCTTTTAAAGCCATTTTATAAAATTATTGATACCAAAATCAGGCGTGTAAACGAACCGGAAACATTTGACCATACTCCAATAAAAGCAACTTCAAGAGATTTTAGAGAATTGGATTTTGTTTTAAACCAAATGATGGATCGAATTACTGAAGTTTTTAAAAAGGAAAAACAATTTATTTCGAACGTTTCGCATGAACTTCTTACGCCAATTGCACTGCTTAAAAACAAACTTGAAAATTTGTTGCAGAATCAATCTTTAGACGATAATGCAGTTGATAAAATTGCAGGTTCGTTGAAAACATTAGATATGCTGAAAAAAATCATTAATAATCTCCTGCTGATTTCGAGAATAGATAATAATCAATATATAGCAGATGAAGAAATCAATCTCAGAGAAATTGTTTCTGATTTGCAGGAAGATCTTCAAGATCGAATTGAGGATAAAGATATTCAGTTCATGAACGAAATAGAAAACGATTTTGTTTTTACAGGAAATAAAACCTTGGTTCATATTCTTATATATAATCTCGTAACTAATGCCATCAAATATAATAAGCCTAAAGGAGGAATAATTATAGAGGACGGTTTTGCCGATGAACATTACTTTATCTCGGTAAAAGATTCTGGAATAGGAATGGATGAATCGCGACTTGAAAAAATATTCAGCCGTTTTGCCAGAATCAGTTCAGATCAGGAAGGGCAGGGGTTAGGGCTTGCAATTGCACAGAGTATTGCTACTTTTCATCATATTCAAATCAAAGTAAAATCGGTTTTAAACCAAGGAACTACTTTTACATTGTTGTTCGAAAAAGCCAAATAAAAGTTAAAATTTATTGTAAGAGTTTATCTTCATTTTGTCTTCATTTTACGATTATATCTTTGGCTTATAAATAATGAATTAACAATCAATAAAAATTTAAAATCATGAAAAAATTAGCAATTTTAGCAGTAGCAGTTTTAGGAACATTTGCAATGGCAAACGCACAAACAACGCCAGCACCAGCAAAAAAAGAAGCAAAAACTGAAAAACACGATAAAAAAGCAGACAAAAAAGCTAAAGGTGAGAAAAAAGCAGAAGCTGCAAAACCAGAAGCTCCAAAAGCAAAATAAAACGAGATTTTAAGTCTTAAGATTAAATAGTTTTAAAGGTTGGTAGGTTAAAGCTGAAAGAGCCATCTTTCAGCTTTTTTATTTTTACAGCGTTAAATTTTTTATAATAAAAAGAAATAGAATTCTCATTCTTTGTTACTTTGTTTAAAACTATAAATTAAATGATCTTTCGTTTTATAATTCTATGCGCTCTCTTATTATTTATTGAGTTCTATTCATATCAGGCTTTTCGAACATTAATCAAAACACGTTGGGTTTTGATTAGTTACCAAGCTATAAGCTTACTGATTTTAATCTTTATTATATATTCTTTTTCGCAAGTAGACCGATCAGTTGGTCAGACTAAACAATTTATGTTTACTACAGGCTTAATGCTGACGGTATATGTGCCTAAAATTGTGCTTACGCTGATCATGTTTGGTGAAGATATTTTTAGGATAGGAGCAAGCATCTTAAATTATTTTGTTTACAATACTCCTCGAAAAGAAATGATGCCCGATAGAAGGAAATTTGTTAGCCAGATAGCTTTAGGGTTGGTCGCAATTCCGTTTCTTTCTATTATTTATGGAATTTTTGAGGGAAAATATAATTTCAAAGTAATCAAGCAAACTGTATTCTTTCCAGATCTTCCAGATGCTTTTGATGGGTTTAAAATCACACAGATTTCAGATGTCCATAGTGGTAGTTTTGATAATCCTGAGAAGATTAACTACGCAATTGATTTAATTAATGCACAGGAAGCAGATTTAATTTTGTTTACGGGAGATATTGTAAATACACATGCTAAAGAAATGCATCCTTGGTTGGAAACTTTTAATCGTATTAAAGATTATAAATACGGAAAGTTTGCAGTTTTAGGGAATCACGATTATGGCGAATATGTAACGTGGCCGTCTGAAAAGGAAAAAGATGAGAACTTTCATCAAATTAAAAATTTATACGGTCAAATTGGCTTTAATCTTATGTTGAATGAGCATACTTACATTCAAAAAGGAGATGATAAAATCGCTTTAATTGGTGTTGAAAATTGGGGAGTGAATTTTAAGAAAGCAGGCGATTTGAACAAAGCATCTGAAAATGTAGACCAAGACGATTTTAAAATTTTAATGAGCCATGATCCAAGTCATTGGGAAGCTGAAATTAAAGATCATCCAAAGAATTTCCATCTTACATTTGCAGGCCATACACATGGTATGCAGTTCGGAATTGAAATTCCTGGGTATTTTAAATGGAGTTTAGCGCAGTATATTTATAAACAGTGGGCAGGATTGTACGAAAACGTCGGAAGATACGTTTATGTTAACCGTGGCTTTGGTTTTCATGCCTATCCAGGACGAGTTGGTATTATGCCTGAAATAACAGTCATTGAACTAAAAAAGGGCCGTAATGTCGCTTAATTCGTTAAAAATGCTAAATTTGTATTATATTTATTTCTTTTTAAAGATTTAAAAAACTTAATTTTTGGTTTTATGTCAAAATTTGGAGAACTAATAAATGCTCAAGTTCCAGTGTTAATTGATTTTTACACAGATTGGAATGAATCTTCAGTTTCTATGCATCCTGTTATTAAGGATGTAGTCGCTGCGCTTGGTGATAAAGCCAAAGTAATCAAAATAGACGTAGATAAAAATCAGGAACTTGCAGAAGCACTTCGTATTAAAGGACTTCCGACTTTAATGATTTATAAAGAGGGACAAATGATCTGGAGACAATCTGGAGAGCTTGATGCGAATACTATAATCGGAATTGTTCAGGAACAATTTAACGTCTAAACAACTACTTTTTATTGATGTTATTTAGTGAATAATATCAAACTTATATCCGTTTTCTTTTAAAAAATGCAGTGTTCTAGGCAAGGCAAATCTTAAATTTGGAGAAGCCTTAATACTGTCATGAAAAACAATCACACTACCTGATTTTACATTTTTTGTTACGTTTTCAAGACATTTTTCGGGCGTAATGCTTTGATCAAAATCAGCACTTAAAACATCCCACATTACAATTTTATACCCTAAACTTCTAAGGATTTTAGATTGCGCTTTTTTGATTTTTCCGTAAGGAGGGCGAAATAATAAATGGTGAGGCGCTTTTTCTTGCTCATCCAAAATAGCAAGACAGTTTTTTACGTTTTCGATGTATTCATTTGTGTGGCTTTTCCATCCATTCACGTGATTCATTGTGTGATTGCCAATAGAATGCCCATCAGTAATTAACTTTTCAAATAAAGTCAGGTTTGCTTTAATATTCTTTCCGATGCAGAAAAAAGTAGCTTTTGCATCAAATTTTTTTAATTCAGACAATACCCAGTCTGTAATTTCTGGAGTAGGGCCATCATCAAAAGTGAGGTATATTTTCTTTTCGTTGTTAGGAATGTCCCAGCAATATTTAGAAAACACCTTTTTGATAAATGCGTTAGTTTTGACCCAATAGAAACTCATTTTGAATTAAAGTTGTATTATATCTATAAAATTAAAAAATGCGACACTATTTATCAAATAGCGCCGCATTTTTTTAATAAGTAAAATTTACGTATATTATTTATTCTTTTTCACGTCCAAAGCGTTCAAAAACATTTACGTAAGTATTAAATGTAGTCTTGTGCTGGTTGTAAAAAGCATTGTCTTTATTGTCATCCATTACGTGCGCAAGCTTCTGTAGCGTTCAATATCTGTAATAATATCTACTGCTAAAGTAGTTTGATCAGAAGGAGGCAATGTGCTATAATAGTTTAAGTTCTCTTTGTATTTCTGAACTAATTTGTTTAAAAGATCTTGCGCTTTAGCTTTTTCGCCTACTTTATAATAACCATCAGCAAAAGCTTCAACTAAAGAATAATAGCCATATTTATCTAAAGGCATTTTGGTCATCGCTAAATTGATAATATTTTTAGCTTTGTCAATTTTGCCTTCTGCAATAAGCTGATTCATTAATCTTGAAAGATTTGTACGGTATGTAATACTGTTTCTTCTAGTCTCAGGATCGTGATAGATTTTTTCGCTTTCACTATTTCCCCAATCCCATTTCATTACAATATCATACATTTTATCAGCATCGATTTGTCCCATATCTAATGGTCCTCCATCTTTAGAACGAGCATTTTTTATTGGAACCAATTTGTAAACCATTCCGTCTAATTGTAAATAATCTTTTAACCATAGATAATCTTCATCATCAAAAGCACCACCACTAAAGTAAATTGGTCTTTTCCAGTTGTTATTTGCTAAGATATCAAGCATCATTAAACGGTTTTTGTATAATGCACTTCCTTTGATGTCAATATCCAAATAAGGAACAATAGAATCGTAATATTTAGGATTAACTACTTTATTTTGAATAATTGTATTTTTGTCCACATTTACTCTAATCTTGTTTGTTGGATAGAAATGAATGGTTTGTCCATTTTGTAAACCAACAGTCGATTTAGGGTTTTTGATGAAATCGATAAAATCTTTAATATTCCAACGAGTATCAATTTTTTGAATATAAGCTGTATAGTCCAAATTATCTCCGACATACTGGCTATGTTCGAATGAAATAGGCAACGGATTAGATTCATAAGACTTCGCTTTCATTTGATCGATGTACCAATCTGTCATAAATAAACTTGTATTTACAATTTTTACATCGGTTCTGAAATGCTCAATCTCTTGTGCATACCAAAGAGGGAACGTATCATTATCTCCAATGGTAAATAAGATGGCATTTTTGTCGCAAGAACTTAAATAAGCTTTTGCCATTGCCACTGCAGTATATCTTCCAGATCTGTCGTGATCGTCCCAGTTTTGAGAAGCCATTAAAACAGGTGCCGCCAATAAACTTCCGGCAATAATTACTGGTCCTGCAATTTTTGGAGCAATATATTTTTGCAAGCTTTCGTAGAGTGAATAAACGCCGAATCCAATCCAGATGGCAAAAACATAGAAGGAACCAACCAGAGCATAATCTCTTTCACGAGGCTCAAAAGGTCTTTCGTTTAAGTATATTTTTAATGCAATTCCTGTGAATAAAAATAAAGCTAAGAGAACATAAAAGCTCTTTAAATCCTTGTTGGCGTGGTACATTATACCAATTAAACCTAAAATAAAAGGAAGGAAATAATAAGCATTACGCCCTTTGTTGTTTAACACATCAGAAGGTAAATTATCTTGAGAACCTAAATGAATAGAGTCTAAAGCTTTGATGCCACTAATCCAGTTTCCATCCAAATTATCGTATTTGCCTTGAACATCATTTTGACGTCCAACAAAATTCCACATTAAATATCTCCAGTACATGTATCCGAATTGATATTCAAACATAAAACTGAAGTTGTCTACTGTAGATGGTTTTTCAATGATCAGATAATCTTTGTAACTGTTTAAGAATTTAACATACCCTTCATTGTCAATTTGTTTTTGAGCATAAGCTTTTCTGAATTCAGAAACTGTTTTCTCAACTTCATTACGCAATTGAGCAGTAGCTTTATTGTATTCATCTTCACTTAATTGACTAGCGTCAATTCCGTATTTTGCTAGTTCTTCATCGTAATCATAATTAGGATTGATTCGGAACTTCGGAGGATTGGTAAAGTTGATATAGTTTTGAATATGAGCTGTTTCTGTACTCCACATTCTTGGTAGAACTGCTTTCTGGTTGTCATCAGAATTTTGTTCTGCATTCTTATAATTGTTGGTAATAATGTATTTACCAGTTTTATAATCTCTCTCGTAGTTTGGTTTTTTGTCTAAATAAGGTGTTTTAGCATCAAGACCAGCAAAAAGTTCAGTGTATTGAGGACCATAAAATAAAGGATTAACTCCATATTGTTCACGGTTATAGTAAGCTAAAACTTCAGTAGCATCTGATGGCTTGTTTTCGTTAATAACTGTATTAGCATTTGCGCGAACAGGAAGCATTAACCAAGTTGAGAAACCAATAAGAATGAATAAGATACATAATATAATAGTGTTGTAGAATATTAAGCCTTTTTGTCTAGTATATTTTAATCCAAAATAGAAAAACGCAATAAATAATAATGCTACAAAGATAGTTCCCGAGTTGAATGGAAGTCCCATGCTGTTTACCATGAAGATTTCGGTTTTTCCGAAAAATGCCATTGTAAGAGGAAGAAGTAATTTGAAGATAAATAATAAAATTCCAATAACTACAATATTAGCAACAATGAAATTTTTGATCGTAACTTTTTCGTAGTGTTTGAAATAGTATAAAAATCCAATTGATGGGATAGTTAAAAGAGCCATGAAGTGAACTCCAAACGAAAGACCAACAACCAAAGAAATAATTAAAAGCCATTTGTTTCCTTTTGGTTTGTCCATATCTTGCTCCCAGCGTAGTCCAAGCCAAAAAAGCAATGCAATTAATAAAGAAGCCATTGCATAAACTTCGGCTTCTACTGCGTTAAACCAAAAACTATCAGAAAATGTATAAGCTAAAGCTCCAACAAAAGAGCTTCCTAAAATTACTATCGAATTGTTTTGATTAATTTCTGCAAAACGAGCTACAATTTTCTTCAAAATCATAGACGATGACCAAAACATAAATAATATGGTAAATGCGCTAGAGAAGACAGACATCATATTAACCATTACAGCTACATGTTGAGCATCTATTGCAAACATTGCAAAAAATGCACCCATCATCTGGAAAAGCGGAGCTCCCGGTGGGTGACCTACTTCAAGTTTGGCTGCGGTAGCAATATATTCTCCGCAATCCCAAAAGCTCATTGTAGGTTCTACTGTTAATGTATAAGTTATTAAAGCGATTGCAAATGCAAACCAACCAATAATTGTATTCCATTTATTGAAATTGAATTGTGCCATATTTAGGTGTTAAAAATTTGAACGTTTTATATCCTACAAAGAAAATGTTTTTTTATGTAAAGAAACGAGCATTAACAAAAAATTCTATAAAACTATAAGTTAAAAGTAACGTGTTGTTTATGAGATGTTTTTGGTGCGCGATCAGATTTTGTCGAGAAAAAATACAAAAAAAATGATTTTTTTTGCTCAAAAAGTTTGCACAAACTAAATAAAGACTTAAATTTGCACTCGCTTAACCGCACTGCTGGTCTATGGTGTAATGGTAACACTACGGTTTTTGGTGCCGTCTTTCTAGGTTCGAGTCCTAGTAGACCAACAGAAAAGTCTCTCAGAAATGAGAGACTTTTTTTTATTTAAAAAAGTTTCATTTAAAATTTGCATAAATTAAATAAAGTTTTAATTTTGCACCCGCTTAACCGCACTGCTGGTCTATGGTGTAATGGTAACACTACGGTTTTTGGTGCCGTCTTTCTAGGTTCGAGTCCTAGTAGACCAACAGAAAAGCCTCTCAGAAATGAGAGGCTTTTTTTATTGTGTACATTTAAAATAAATGCTTGTTTTGTTAGGGTGTTGATTTTTAGCTGTTTTGGTTTTTATTTGTGGTTTAAGGACGACGGGACAATTCCAAATTTCTTTTTAAATGAAAAAGAAAAATGCGAGAGATCTTCAAAACCAACTCCAATATATACGTCTGATGGCAGATTTCCTTGGCTAATTAAATAATAAGCTTCTTGGAGTCTTTTGTTTAAAAGCCATTTTCCCGGCGTTTGCTGAAATACTTTTTGAAAATCTCTTTTGAATGTGGCGAGACTTCTTCCGGTTAGATAAGCAAATCGATGCATTTGAACATTAAAGTGGAAGTTTTTGTTCATAAAAGCTTCCAAGTCAATTTTGCCAGGTTCGTTAAAATCAAATAAAATATCTTTTAGTTCTGGATTTACTTTTAATAAAAGATGAATGGCTTCTTTAATTTTTAAATTGAATAAAGCCTCGTTGTTTTCTTGTTCTACTTCAAGGTAAGAAATCAGTGATTCCATGAAAGATTTGTAAAGTGGGTGAGGAGCTAATGAAAACATAGCTTTTGAATCGGGCTTTTTATCTGATTTTAAATTGTATTCTTTGCTGATTTCTCTTAAAATTTCCTGATCAAGAAAAAGAGATATAGTTTTGAATTCTCGTCCTTCGGGCGGAATTTTAGTAAACTTTGCTAAATGATTTCTTCTGCTAAAACGAAAATCTCCTGGTTTGGTATGGAAAGTGTTTTTGCTATCAGAAGCAATCATTTCGCCAGAAATTTGATAGCTAAAAACATGTTCGGGTATAAAATGTTCGCCTTCGCGACTGCGTGAGTAATAACACGAGTAGAGAATTTTAGACTTTGTATTTGGTTTGGTGCTCATAATTGTAAAAATACTAAAAGATCTGGAAATCTTTGCGGTTAAAGATTTCCAGATTGGTGGAGATTATTTTTGCTGAATTAATGCTCTGGGTTCTAAATAAGCCTCTAGTCCAAGTGTTCCAAATTCACGTCCAATTCCAGATTGTTTAAATCCGCCGAAAGGAGCCATTGGGTCGTGACCAATTCCGTTTATTTGTACACGGCCAGCATTGATTTGCGAAGCTACTTTGTGTGCTCTTTCAGAATCCGAAGAGTTTACGTAAGCTTGTAGTCCGTAAGTGGTGTCGTTGGCGATTTCAATTGCTTCTTCTTCCGTTTTATATGCAATAACAGATAAAACAGGTCCGAATATTTCTTCTCTTGCAATACGCATCTGATTGTTTACGTTGATAAAAACAGTTGGCTTGATAAAATTTCCATTTTCTAATCCTTCGGGTTTTCCTAGTCCGCCAGTCAATATTTCTGCTCCTTCGTTAATTCCAGCCTGAATGTATTCTTGAACGCGATTGTATTGTTTTATGCTGACCATTGGTCCGATGGCGGTATTTTGATTTTTGGGATCGCCAACAATAAGGTGTGAAACGGTTTCTTTGATTAAAAGCTTTGTTTCTTCTAATTTGTTTTCTGGAATCAATAGTCTAGTTCCGGCAATGCAAGCTTGTCCGTTGTTCATGAACGCTGCGCCCATTGCAAGTGGAATTGCTTTTGAGAAATCGGCATCGTCTAAAATAATATTTGGAGATTTTCCACCAAGTTCAAGAGTAACTCGTTTCATAGTGTTGATAGCTTCTTTTGCTATGATTTTTCCAACATTAGTTGATCCTGTAAAAGAGATTTTGGAGATATCTGGATTTCGGCTAATTTCGGCGCCAACGATTTCTCCCAAACCATTTACAATGTTGAATACGCCTTTAGGAAGATTGGCTTCGTGAAGGCATTCGGTAATTAATTGTGTTTGCTGAGCACTCATTTCACTTGGTTTGATTACAGTTGTGCATCCAGCAGCAATTGCTGTGGAAAGTTTGTCGCATATAAAACCATTGCTTGAATTCCAAGGAATGATAATTCCAACAACACCAATAGGGGGCATCTGAACTTCGGATTCTCCCATTGTTTTGATGAAGCTGTAGTTGTTAAGAAGGTTGATAGCTGAGTCAAAACTTTTTAGCATATAATCGTAGCTTACGCTTGCAAATTGAAATGTTCCGCCATATTCTTCCGTCATAACATTGATAAAATCGTCTTTTCTTTTTTCGATAGAAGATTTAATGTTTTTTAAATGTTGGATTCTTTCTGAAGTTGTGGTTTTTGAAAAAGTTTTGAAAGCATTTTTGGTCGCTTCAATTGCTTTTTGTGTGTCTTCGGTGTTTCCTAAAAGAACTTTTCCGAGTGTTTTATTTGTAGTCGGGCTAATAAGGTCAAAATATTCTGTTCCTTTAGGAGTTGTAAATTCGCCATTAATGTAAATTTTGTCTATTGTTTTCATGTTGTTGTTTTTTAATGATTTTCTATTTGACAAATTTCTGCATTATGTACGCTGGCTGTTTTGTTGTAAAGCTCAGTTAAACTTTGTTGAGAAGCTCATTTTTTTATTGTTTTTGCAAAAAAAAGCTTCTCGTTTGAGAAGCTTTAAAGAGAGTATTTTAAAATTAATGTTAGATTTTTAAAGTGATAACTGGTTTTACGGCATGATTAACTAAGCCTTCGCTAATGCTTCCATTGAAAAAATGTGCGAAACCAGTTCTTCCATGTGTGCACATTCCGATAACATCGGCGTTTATTCTGTTAGAGAAATTAATGATTCCTTTTTCAATATTGGTGTCATTGTAAATTTGAGTCGTATAGTTGTTAATGTTAAATTCGGCAACAAAATCGGCCATTGCTTTTTCGCTAACATGAGTTGGTTTGAAACTGTTTGGAGTGCAAATAGTGACTAAATGTATTTTTGAATCAAATAGTTTGGTGAAATTTAAAAGTTTTTCGAAAGGTTTTTTTGCTTCTTCTGAAAAATCAGATGCGAAAACAATAGTAGAGGCATTAAAATTTGGAATATTTTTCTTGATGACCAAAACAGGGATTTCTGAATTTCTAACTACTTTTTCGGTGTTAGAGCCTATTAATAGTTCTTCGACGCCAGAAGAGCCGTGAGATCCCATGATAATTAGATCAATATTGTAATCTTTACTTATTTGCGTGATTCCGTGTATTGGTTTGTCCATTTTTACAATTTCAGTTACCGGAATTCCTTCTAGGTATTCTCTAGAGGCGATTTCATCAAGTGTTTCGTTTGCTTTTTTCATAAAAAGCATAGTTTCGGGGATGCTAGTTCCGCCAACTATGGCATCGTTTGATTGCTGTGGCAATTCAAGCATATGAAGAAGAATAAGTTCAGAATTGTTCTTTTTTGCGATTTGAGCTGACAACTTTTAAAGCGTCTTCTGCATGTTCTGAGAAGTCGGTAGGTACTAAAATTCGTTTCATGATTTGAGGGTTAAAAATTATGAATAATTCTGTGTTTTAATGCTATTATAAAGATAAGAAATTATTTTAGAGCAATCAATTTATTTGATTTATAAAAAAAACACTATATTTGCACTGTTATTTATTAAAATCTAAATAATGAGGGGACTAAGTGTCCCCTCTTTTTATAAAATTATGACATTTAAAGAAAAAGTAAACGGATTAATTGCGGAAGCTCTTCTGGAAAAACCATCAATCTTTTTGGTTGATTTGGCTGTTTCGGATTCTTTTAAAATTAGTGTCGGTTTAGACGGAGATAATGGAGTGGCGCTTCAGGACTGTATTGATATCAGTCGTGCAATCGAAAATAATCTGGATCGTGAAGAACAGGATTTTTCGCTTGAAGTAGCATCAGTTGGAGTAGGAACACCTCTGAAAATGGTAAGACAATACAAAAAAAATGTTGGTAGAACGTTGATTGTTACCACAAATACAGAAAAAATTGAAGCAGAATTGGTTGAAGCTAATGATGTTTTCATAATTTTGTCTTGGAAAGCAAGAGAACCGAAAAAAGTAGGAAAAGGAAAAGAAACAGTTCAAAAAGAGCAACAAATACCTTATACAGAAATTAAAGAGGCAGTTGTTACGGTAACATTTTAATTTTAATTAAAAAAATTCGCATGGAAAATTTAGCATTAATCGATTCATTCTCAGAGTTTAAAGATAATAAACTTATTGATCGTGTAACGCTTATGGCAATTTTAGAGGACGTATTTAGAAATGCATTAAAGAAAAAATACGGTTCAGATGAAAATTTCGATATCATTATAAATCCTGATAAAGGAGATATGGAAATCTGGAGAAGAAGAGTAATTGTTGCCGATGAAGACCTTGATTTTGAAAATGAAGAAATTACATTGACTGAAGCAAGAAAAATTGAAGCGGATTTTGAAATAGGTGAAGAAGTTTCTGAAGAAGTAAAGTTGATTGATTTAGGAAGAAGAGCTATCTTAGCGCTTCGTCAGAATCTAATATCTAAAATTCACGAACACGATAATACAAATCTTTATAAGCAATTTAAAGATATTATTGGTGATATTTATACAGCTGAAGTGCACCATGTGCGTCCAAGAGTAGTTATCTTAGTTGATGATGAAGGAAATGAAATTGTGCTTCCAAAAGAAAAGCAAATTCCATCTGACTTTTTCCGTAAAGGAGATAATGTTCGCGGAATTATTGAAAGCGTTGAATTGAAAGGAAACAAACCTCAAATTATTATGTCTAGAACTTCAGAAAAGTTCTTAGAGAAATTATTTGAACAAGAAATTCCAGAGGTTTTCGACGGATTGATTACTGTGAAAAATGTAGTTCGTATTCCTGGTGAAAAAGCAAAAGTAGCAGTTGATTCTTACGATGATAGAATTGATCCAGTTGGAGCTTGTGTGGGAATGAAAGGTTCTCGTATTCACGGAATTGTTCGTGAGCTTGGAAATGAAAATATTGACGTAATTAACTATACAAACAATATTCAATTATTTATTACAAGAGCATTAAGCCCTGCAAAAGTTTCTTCTATTAAAATTGATGAAGAAAGCAAAAGAGCTGAAGTTTTCTTGAAATTAGAAGAGGTTTCTAAAGCAATTGGTAGAGGTGGTCACAATATCAAATTAGCTGGTCAATTGACAGGTTATGAATTAGATGTTATTCGTGAAGGCGATGTGGCTGGAACTGTTGCGGATGAAGATGATGTTGAATTAACAGAGTTTTCAGATGAAATTGAAGAGTGGGTAATTGAGGAGTTTGCAAAAATAGGTTTGGATACTGCAAAAAGTATCTTGAAACACGACGTAGAAGATTTAGTAAGAAGAACAGACCTAGAAGAGGAAACAATTCTAGATGTTATGAAGATACTAAAAGAAGAGTTTGATAGCTAGGCAATAGCTGACCATCTGCTCTAACAACACACAACGAAAAAGGTAATAATAAAAAGGTTATATGTCTGAAGAGAGAGTAATAAGAATAAATAAGGTTTTAAGGGAATTAAATATTTCGTTAGAAAGAGCTGTAGATTATCTAAAAGATAAGGGAATTGCTATTGATGCAAATCCTAATGCAAAAATTTCTGATAGTGAATTTAATATCCTTCAAAGCCAATTTGCGGGCGATAAGGGGAATAAGGAGGCTTCTAAAGAGGTTGGAGAAGAAAAAAGAAAGGAAAAAGAAGCGTTACGTGTAGAACGTGAGAAAGAAATTGAAGACAAACGCAGACAAGAAGAAGAGCGTCAAAAACAGCAAGAAATAATTAAAGCAAGAGCCGTTGTTTCGGGGCCTGTACAAGTCGGTAAAATTGACTTGAATCCTAAAAAACCTGCCGTTACTCCTTCTGAGGAACCAGCTAAGGTTGAAGAGCCAAAAGCTGTTGTTGCGCCTGTGCAACCAGAGAAACCTGTTCAGAACGAAACAGTTAAATCTGAACCAGTTGTTTCTAGTCCTGTTTCTGAAACAAAAAAAGAAGAACCTATTATTACTGAGAAAAAAGAAGTTAAAGCAGAATCTAAAGTTGCGCAGGAGCCAATAGTGTCTACTGATCCAACAACTTCAGAGGAAACTATTACTACTCAATACCAAAAGCTTACAGGAACAACTCTTACAGGTCAAACAATTGATTTATCTCAATTTAATAAGCCTAAGAAAAAGAAAGAAGATCCTAAAGCAGCTCAGAATAAACCTGGAACTCCTGGAGTTGGTAATAATAACAATAACGCAAATAATAAAAATAAGCGTAAAAGAATTGGTCCAAAACCGGGTACTCCTGGTGCGCCAAAACCTGCTACAGGAAATGCGCCTGGAACACCAAATTCAAATAAACCAACTCAAAACAATAACGGTGGAGGTTATAATGCTAATAGAAGCCAAAGACCTGGTTTTGTAAAAGGAAACCGTCCTGCAATTGTTGCTAAAGTTGAGCCAACTGAAGAAGAAGTAAAAAACCAAATTAGAGAAACTCTTGAAAAACTTCAAGGTAAAGGAGGAAAATCTAAAGCGGCTAAATATAGAAGAGATAAAAGAGAAACGCACCGTCAGAAATCTGATGATGAGCAAAGAGCACTTGACGAAGGAAGTAAAACAATTAAAGTTACAGAGTTCGTTACGGTTGGTGAAATTGCAATCATGATGGATGTGCCGATTACTAAAGTAATTGGAACTTGTATGTCTCTTGGTATCATGGTTACCATGAACCAACGTCTAGATGCTGAAACATTAACTATTGTTGCAGATGAATTCGGTTACGATGTTGAATTCATTACAGTGGATATTGAAGAAGCAATAGAAGTTGTAGAAGATAAAGAAGAAGATTTAGTAACAAGAGCACCAATTGTGACAGTAATGGGTCACGTTGACCACGGTAAAACATCTTTACTGGATTATATTCGTAAAGAAAATGTAATTGCTGGTGAGTCAGGAGGTATTACACAGCACATTGGAGCGTATGGAGTTACTTTAGATAATGGACAAAAAATCGCATTCTTAGATACTCCAGGTCACGAGGCGTTTACCGCGATGCGTGCACGTGGAGCTCAAGTTACCGATATTGCGATTATTGTGGTTGCGGCGGATGATGATATCATGCCACAAACAAAGGAGGCAATTTCTCATGCACAGGCTGCAGGAGTGCCAATTATATTTGCAATCAATAAAATTGATAAACCAAATGCTAATGTTGATAAGATTAAAGAGCGTTTGGCTGGTATGAATTTACTTGTTGAAGATTGGGGTGGAAAAATTCAGTCACATGATATTTCTGCAAAAGTTGGAACAGGTGTTAAAGAGTTATTAGAAAAAGTTTTATTAGAAGCTGAGATTTTAGATCTAAAAGCAAATCCAAATAAAGCGACTCAAGGAACTGTTGTTGAAGCTTACTTAGATAAAGGAAAAGGATATGTGTCTACGATTTTAGTACAACAAGGTACTTTGAAAATTGGAGATTATATGTTGGCTGGAAAACATCATGGTAAAGTTAAAGCAATGCATGATGAAAGAGGGCATACTATTTTAAGTGCTGGTCCTTCGACTCCGGTATCTGTTTTAGGTTTAGATGGAGCTCCAACAGCGGGTGATAAGTTTAATGTATTTGAAGACGAAAAAGAAGCAAAACAAATTGCATCAAAACGTTCTCAATTAATGCGCGAACAGTCTGTACGTACACAAAGACATATTACACTTGATGAAATTGGACGTCGTATCGCTCTTGGTCAGTTTAAAGAATTAAATGTAATCCTTAAAGGAGACGTGGATGGTTCTGTTGAGGCGTTATCAGATTCGTTCTCTAAACTTTCTACAGAAGAAGTTCAAATTAATATTATCCATAAAGGAGTTGGTGCAATTACAGAAACCGATGTTAACTTAGCTTCTGCATCAGATGCGATCATCATTGGATTTAATGTTCGTCCTGCTGGAAATGCTAGACAGCTTGCGGATAAAGAAGAAATTGATATCCGTTACTACTCTATCATTTACGCTGCGATCGATGACTTGAAAGATGCTATGGAAGGAATGTTAGCGCCAGAAATGAAAGAAGAAATTTTAGGTAATGCTGAAATTCGCGAGATTTTCAAAATTTCTAAAGTGGGTTCAATTGCTGGATGTATGGTGACAGATGGTAAAATCTTAAGGACTTCTAAAATTAGAGTTATTAGAGATGGAGTTGTGGTCCATACAGGTGAACTAGTTGCTTTAAAACGTTTCAAAGACGATGTGAAAGAAGTAACTAAAGGTTATGATTGTGGTATCCAAATAAAAGGATTTAATGATATCGAAATTAATGATGTTATTGAAGCGTACCATGAAGTAGCAATCAAAAAGAAATTGAAATAAAATTCAATTAATATAATTAAAAGCCTCAATGTAAATTGAGGCTTTTTTTTGTGTTTGTAAATTTGAGATGTGATGGTGTAGAATGATTTGAGACAAATGTGTATTTTTAACTCATTTAAATTTTAGTAAGTTGAATAAAAATTAACGAAATATGAAAAATGAACTTTACTCGATAATTGTGTTTATGTGCTTTTCTGCTTTGTCTTTTGCTCAAGAAACTGTAGATAAAGTAGCTCCGCCTGATGGTAATGCTTTAGTAGGGGATTATTACGGAGAAGAGGTTTCAAGTATTTTTATTAATAGTGCGATTACAGCAAGCAGAATTGGAAAAAGATTTAAAAACTACAAATAAAATAGAAAAAGTTGCTGTTAGAGGAGAGGTAACAGATGTTTGTCCTAAAAGAGGATGTTGGATAAGTGTAAGGACAGAAGATGGAGCGTCTTTCTTTGTTAAAATGAAAGATTATGCGTTTTTTGTTCCTACGGCATTAAAGGGTAAAAATGTGGTTTTAGAGGGTGATGCAGAGCGAAAAGTAACATCTATTGAAGAGTTGAAGCATTATGCCAAAGATGCTAAAAAAAGTAAAGCAGAAATAGACGCTATTAAAGCTTCTAAATACGAAATACGTTTTTTAGCAAACGGAATTAAAGTTGTAGATTAAATCAGGAGATTGTATCAGGAGATTGTATCCTAAAGGTTCTAGAATTTTTGACATCAATAAAACGGATTGATCTTTATTTGATTATATTAGGGGTGCGGTATTTTAAAGACAATAAAAAAGCGAGAAGTAAATCTCGCTTTTTTATTTTTTCTATGTTTTACTTTCCAGGCTTAAGTAGGAAAACGCTTTTGTATCTTTTTTTAATTTCGGCCAAATTTCGTTCGGCTTCAATTCTGGTTTTAAAATTTCCAACAATTACTTTGTAATTAGGAGTGCTGAAAATAATGGTTCCGTCGATATTTGAATTTTCTCTTTTAAAATCCGATAACGTTTTTTTTGCTTCGTCGCTTTTGCCACTAAAGATTTGAATCCTGTAAGTGTCGTTTGTATTTATTGACGTGTTAATTTTGCGCTTCTCGTTAAGTAACTGCTCAAATTTAGGGTCTTGATTCAATGTTAAATTTTGGTCTTGAGCATTAATGTTGTATGCGAAAGCAATCGTTGTAATTGTTAAGAAAAGGTTTTTCGATGGACTTAAAATTCTCATAATGTGATGGTTTTTATGCAAAAATACTATTTAAAGTTTGAGTGTAAAATTTTAATATTATTTAGAATTGATATAAATTGATAATTAAGACTATTTTAAGGTTTTGAGAATAGTTCATAAGTCGTATTTTTGTGCAAGTTTTAAAAGAGGGTATAGATTTTTACTGCATTTAGTACAGAAAAAATCATACCAAAAATTAGTAGACAATTATTTATACTATATGAAAAAGGTGGGTAACCATAATTCGATCTCAAGAAAATTGTCGCTTGGCTTATCGCTAACGTTAATTTTCTCCCTAACTTCATTTGCTCAAGATGCTGCTGCTCCGGCGGCGCCTGAGGCTGCGGCGGCTGCTCCAGCTGCAGGTGGCGGTGATCCAGCAAAAGGGAAAGAACTTTTTAATGCAAATTGCGCTGCATGTCACAAATTAGATGCTAAATCAACTGGTCCTGCTTTAAGGGGAGTTGCTTGCTAAGCATGATATGGCTTGGATTTACAAGTGGGTGCATAACAGTTCTGACATGATTAAGTCAGGTGATGCTGTTGCTGTTAAACTTTTTGAGGAAAATAACAAAGCTGTAATGACTTCGTTTCCTCAATTGTCTGAAGGTGATATTGATAATATTATAGCTTATACTTCTCAGCCTAAGGCTGAACCAGCTGCGGCTGCGGGAGGTGCTGCAACTCCTCCTGGTACAAATGTTCAAGATGGCGCTATTTCAAATAACATTATTCTTGGAGCTCTTGCTCTTGTAATGGCTATTTTAGTTGTGATGTTGTTTATGGTAAACAAGGTTTTAACTAAAGTTGCAAACAAAAATGGTATTGAAATCGCTCCAAAAGAAGAAAGACTTCCAATCTGGAAAGCTTTCGCTAAAAACCAATTCTTAGTTTTGGTAACTGCAATCTTCTTGCTTTTGGCTAGTGGTTATTTTGTTTACGGATACTTAATGCAAGTAGGTGTAGATCAGAATTATGAGCCGATTCAGCCAATTCACTACTCTCACAAAATTCACGCTGGTGATAACGAAATCAATTGTAAATATTGCCACTCTGTTGCTCGTGTAAGTAAAACAGCTGGTATCCCTTCTTTAAATGTTTGTATGAACTGTCATAAAAACATTTCAGAGGTTGCTGAAACTACTGCTACTCCTGAGTACAGCAAAGCGTTTTACGATGCTCAAATTCAAAAATTATATGATGCTGTTGGATGGGATAAGACTAAACAAGCTTATACTGGAAAAACAATGCCTGTAAAATGGGTTCGTATTCACAACTTACCTGATTTTGTTTACTTCAACCACTCTCAACACGTTTCTGTTGCTGGTATTGAATGTCAAACTTGTCACGGACCAGTACAAGAATTTGAAATCATGAAGCAATACTCTAAATTAACAATGGGATGGTGTGTTGATTGCCATAGAAAAACTGATGTTAAGATGGAAGGTAACGCTTACTATGATAAAATTCATGCTGAACTTTCTAAAAAATACGGTGTAGAGAAATTAACTGCAGCGCAAATGGGAGGTTTAGAGTGTGGTAAATGCCACTATTAATCGATTTATTAAGATTTTAATATATATATACAATGTCATCAAACAAAAAATACTGGAAAAGTGTTGAAGAGCTAGAAAATAGCTCTATTGTTGAGGCGCTTAGAAATAACGAGTTTGTTGAAGAGATTCCTACTGATGAGTTTTTAGGTAACGCTGACGCTTTATCTACATCTGGGACTTCACGTCGTGACTTTTTAAAGTACGTAGGGTTTAGTACAGCGGCTGTAACATTAGCTGCTTGCGAAGGTCCTGTTCACAAGTCTATCCCTTATGTATTACAACCAGAACAGATCATTCCTGGTGTTGCAGATTATTATGCAACTACAGTTTTTGATGGGTTTGATTTTGCTAATCTTTTGGTAAAAACTCGTGAGGGTCGTCCAATTAAAATTGAAAACAATACAATTGCAGGAGCTAAATTTTCTGCGAATGCTAGAATTCACGCATCTATCTTAGGATTGTATGATAGCACTCGTTTGAAAGAGCCAAAAGTAGACGGTAAAGATTCTTCTTGGTCGGCTGTTGATTTAAAAATTAAATCAAGTTTAGCAGATGCAAAAACTAAAGGCGGTCAAGTAGTATTATTGACTAATACTTTAGCTAGTCCTTCTACAGATAAATTAATCGCTGAGTTTATTGCGAAAAATCCAAACGCTAAGCACGTTGTATACGATGCAGTTTCATCATCTGAAGCTTTAGATGCTTTTGAAACTGTTTATGGTCAAAGAGCTTTGGTTGATTATGATTTTTCAAAAGCTTCATTAATCGTGTCTGTTGGTGCTGATTTCTTAGGAGACTGGCAAGGTGGAGGATATGATACTGGTTATGCACAAGGACGTATTCCTCAAAATGGAAAAATGTCTCGTCACTTCCAGTTCGAATCAAATATGACATTATCTGGAGCAGCTGCTGATAAGCGTGTTCCTATGACTGTAGTCTGCTCAAAAGCAAGCTTTAGTTCAAATTTATAATATTGTTGTAGGTGCTTCTGTTCCTGTAGCTTTAGAAGGAAACTTTAAAGCTGAAGTAGTAAAAGCCGCACAACAGCTTAAGGCTGCTGGTTCAAAAGGAGTTTTAGTATCTGGAATTGAAGATAAAAATGCTCAATTATTAGTTTTAGCTATCAATCAAGTATTGGCTAGTGAAGCTTTTAGTACTGCTGGAGCTAGACAAATTAGAAAAGGTTCTAATGTTGCAGTTGCGCAATTAATTAAAGATTTGAATGCTGGAAGTGTTCATACTTTAATTATGAGTGGAGTTAATCCTGTTTACACTTTAGCTGATTCAGCTTCTTTTGTATCTGGATTGAAAAAAGTTAAAACGTCTGTTGCTTTTTCATTAAAAGAAGACGAAACTGCATCAATTGTTTCAATTGCTGCGCCAGCTCCTCACTACTTAGAATCATGGGGAGATCTTGAACTTACAAGCGGAACTTATAGCTTAACTCAGCCAACAATCCGTCCTATCTTCAATACAAAACAACTTCAAGATGTTTTATTGTCAGTAAACGGTACTGCTGGTACTTATTATGACTACTTAAAAGCAAATTCTGGAGCTTATACTGCAGGTGCTTCTTGGAATAAAGTATTACATGATGGTGTAGCTGTTCTTGGAGCTACGGCATTATCTGGAGGTGCTATTGATGCTGCTGCAGCTGCAAACGCTGTTGCAAAATCTAAAGTTGCTGGTGATTTTGAATTAGTATTATATACTAAAACAGGATTAGGAGATGGACAGCACGCTAACAACCCTTGGTTGCAAGAGTTCCCAGATCCAATTACAAGAGTTTCTTGGGATAACTACGTTACAGTTTCTAATGCAGATGCTAAAAAACTTGGTTTATCAAACGAAATTGTTGCAAACGGTGGTTTAAACGGTAGTTATGCTACAATTACTGTTGATGGAGTTAAATTAGAGAATGTTCCAGTTATCGTTCAGCCAGGACAAGCAGTTGGAACTGTAGGTCTAGCTCTTGGATACGGACGAAAAGCTTCTCTTAAAGAAGAAATGCAAGTAGGTTTAAACGCTTACGCTTTATATAAAGGTTTTAATAATGTTCAATCTGTTTCTATCGCTAAAGCTGGAGGAGTACATGAGTTTGCTTGTGTTCAAGGTCAGAAAACTTTAATGGGTAGAGGGGATATTATTAAAGAAACTACTTTAGAAATATTCAATACTAAAGATGCTGAACATTGGAACGAAAAACCGATGGTATCTTTGGATCACCAAGAAGTAGAGGCTACTACTGTAGATCTTTGGGAATCATTTGATCGTACAACAGGGCACCACTTCAATCTTTCAATTGACTTAAATGCTTGTACTGGATGTGGGGCTTGTGTTATTGCTTGTCACGCTGAAAACAACGTTCCAGTTGTTGGTAAAGCAGAGGTAAGAAGAAGCCGCGATATGCACTGGTTACGTATCGATAGATATTATTCTTCTGAAAGCACTTTTGAAGGTGATAACGAAAGAAAAGAAGGAATTGCAGGTTTATCTAGTTCATTATCTACATTTAATGAAATGGAAAAAGCAGGAGATAATCCACAAGTAGCATTCCAACCTGTAATGTGTCAACACTGTAACCACGCACCTTGTGAAACAGTTTGCCCTGTTGCGAGCAACTTCTCACGGTCGTGAAGGTCAAAACCATATGGCTTACAACAGATGTGTTGGTACTCGTTACTGTGCAAACAACTGTCCATATAAAGTACGTCGTTTTAACTGGTTCTTATACAACAAAAACAGCGAGTTCGATTATCATATGAACGATGATTTAGGCCGTATGGTATTAAATCCTGACGTTAACGTACGTTCTCGTGGTGTTATGGAGAAATGTTCTATGTGTATCCAAATGACACAAGCTACTAAATTAAAAGCTAAAAACGAAGGCCGTCCAGTTAGAGATGGTGAATTCCAAACAGCTTGTTCTAGTGCTTGTTCTTCAGGAGCGATGATATTTGGTGATGTAAATGATAAAGAAAGTAAAGTTGCTAAATTAGCAACTGACGAAAGATCATACCACTTATTAGAGCATGTAGGTACAAAACCTAATGTGGTTTACCATGTTAAAGTTAGAAATACTTAGTAAAATTATTAATTAAGAAACAATATAAAGGATTATGTCGTCTCACTACGAAGCACCCATTAGAAAACCTTTAGTTATTGGTGATAAATCTTATCACGATGTAACTGTAGATGTAGCAGCACCTGTTGAGGGACCTGCAAACAAGCAATGGTGGATTGTATTTTCAATCGCATTAATAGCCTTCCTTTGGGGGTTAGGTTGTATAATTTACACCGTATCTACCGGTATCGGAACATGGGGATTAAATAAAACAGTTGGCTGGGCTTGGGATATTACTAACTTCGTTTGGTGGGTTGGTATTGGTCACGCTGGAACATTAATTTCTGCGGTATTATTACTTTTCCGTCAACGTTGGAGAATGGCTATTAACCGTTCTGCGGAAGCAATGACTATCTTCTCGGTAGTTCAAGCAGGTCTATTTCCAATTATTCACATGGGACGTCCATGGTTAGCATACTGGGTATTACCTATTCCAAACCAATTTGGATCTTTATGGGTAAACTTTAACTCACCATTACTTTGGGACGTATTCGCAATTTCAACGTATCTTTCAGTATCATTAGTTTTCTGGTGGACTGGTTTATTGCCTGACTTTGCAATGCTACGTGATAGAGCTATTACTCCATTTAACAAAAGAGTTTATTCTATTTTAAGTTTTGGATGGAGCGGTAGAGCAAAAGATTGGCAACGTTTCGAAGAAGTATCTTTGGTATTAGCTGGTTTAGCTACTCCTCTTGTACTTTCTGTACACACGATCGTATCTATGGACTTTGCTACTTCTGTAATTCCAGGATGGCATACAACAATTTTCCCTCCATACTTCGTTGCTGGAGCAGTTTTCTCTGGATTCGCGATGGTAAATACATTGTTGATCGTTATGAGAAAAGTATCTAACCTTGAAGCATACATCACATTACAGCATATCGAGTTAATGAACATCATTATCATGATTACCGGATCTATTGTAGGTGTGGCTTATATCACTGAGTTATTTGTAGCTTGGTATTCAGGTGTAGAGTATGAGCAATATGCATTCTTAAACAGAGCTACTGGACCTTACTGGTGGGCATATTGGTCAATGATGACATGTAACGTGTTCTCTCCTCAATTCATGTGGTTTAAAAAATTAAGAACAAGTATCATGTTCTCATTCATCATCTCGATTGTTGTAAACATCGGTATGTGGTTTGAAAGATTTGTAATTATTGTTACTTCTTTACATAGAGATTACCTTCCATCTTCTTGGACAATGTTCTCACCAACATTTGTTGATATTGGAATTTTCATTGGAACAATTGGTTTCTTCTTTGTATTGTTTTTATTATACTCTAGAACATTCCCTGTAATTGCTCAGGCAGAGGTTAAAACAATTTTGAAAGGAACAGGAGATAATTATATTAGAGAAAGAGCAAACAGTAAAGATTCACATCATGAGTAATAAAGTTATATACGCCATTTATAATGACGATGACGTTTTGATGAATGCAGTAAAGAAAACTAGAGCTGCTCATCATCATATTGAAGAGGTTTTTACTCCATTCCCAGTTCACGGATTGGATAAAGCCATGGGATTAGCACCAACAAGATTAGCAATATGTGCTTTTTTATATGGTTGTGTTGGTATTTCTGTTGCAACAACAATGATGGGTTACATCATGATTCATGACTGGCCACAGGATATTGGAGGTAAACCAAGTTTTAGTTTCATCCAAAACATGCCTTCTTTTGTGCCAATTATGTTTGAAATGACTGTGTTTTTTGCGACTCACTTAATGGTAATTACTTTTTACATGAGAAGTAGATTATGGCCATTTAAAGAAGCTGAAAACCCAGACGTAAGAACAACTGATGACCACTTTTTAATGGAGGTTGCTGTAAATGATAACGAAACAGAGTTAGTTTCTTTCTTTGAAGGAACTGGAGCTGTTGAAGTTAAAGTAATAGAAAAGAATTAATTGTAGCTATGAAAAGGATATATAAAATAACACTTTTAGTTGGTATAACTATTTTAGTTTCATCTTGCCACAATAATTCGGCACCGAACTATCAGTATTTCCCAAATATGTATGAGTCTGTTGCTTATGAGCCATATTCAGAAGCAAAAATATTTAAGGGAGGAAAAGAAGGACAGCTTCCTGTTGAAGGAACTATCAATAGAGGTTTTGAACCTTATGAATATGAAAATTCAACTGCTGGTTATGAATTAGCAAAAGCTAATTTAAAATCACCTTTGACAGAAGAGGAAAGAAACTCAGGAAAAGGTAAAGAGCTTTTCGAAATTTATTGTATTAGCTGCCATGGTGCTGCTGGTAACGGTAAAGGTAAATTGGTTGAAAGAGAAAAATTTCTTGGAGTACCTAGCTATAAAGACAGAGAAATCACTGAGGGAAGTATCTTTCATGTTGAGACTTATGGTTTAAATGCAATGGGTTCACATGCAAATCAATTAAGTTCTCACGAACGTTGGTTAGTTGCTGACTATGTTCTGAAACTAAGAAGCCAATTATAATTGTTGAACAAACTGATCGTAATAGATATGTATACATTTTCAAGTAAATTAAAAACTTTTTCTATCATCTTAATGGCCGTTGGGTTATTAGGAATTGGGTATGGTTTTTTAAGTGCACCAAAAGATATTCAAGAAGTTGAAAAAATACTAGCTGCAGATGAACATGGTTCTCATGGTGCGGCGCATGAAGAAAAAGCGGAGGCATCTCACAAAGAAGCAGGTCATCATGAGGCTGCTGAAGTTGCACATGACTCTCATAAAGAAGCTGAGCACGCAGAAGTTTCTGGTGCAAATGAGCACGAAAAACACTTAGAGCACGTATTACACCAATTGCAAAATAAGCCTTGGTCTGCTTTATATGTAGCTTGTATTTTCTTTTTACTTCTTTCAATGGGGGTTTTAGCTTTCTATGCTATTCAACAAGTTGCTCAAGCAGGTTGGTCTCCAGTTTTGTTTAGAGTTATGCAAGGTATAACTGCTTACTTACCAGCTGGTTCTATTATCTTCTTCATAATTTTAGTTTTATGTGGATTACACTTTAACCATATTTTTGTTTGGTTGGGAGAGGGTGTAACAGACCCTAAACATGCTAATTATGATGCTATTATTGCTGGTAAATCTGGTTATTTAAACTTTCCTTTCTGGATTGCTAGAGCGGCAATCTTTTTATTAGGATGGAACTTATATCGTTACTATTCAAGAAAAAATTGTTTAGAGCAAGATGAAGCAAATGATGATCTTTATTACAAAAAGAATTTCAAAGCTTCTGCTGGATTCTTGGTATTCTTCATCGTTTCTGAATCTATCATGTCATGGGATTGGATTATGTCTTTCGATCCACATTGGTTCAGTACATTATTTGGATGGTATGTATTTGCTTCTTTCTTTGTAAGCGGTATTACTGCTATTGCATTAGTAACAATTTATTTAAAATCAAAAGGATATTTAGAGTTTGTAAATAATAGCCATATCCACGATTTAGCTAAGTTCATGTTTGGTATTAGTATTTTCTGGACTTATTTATGGTTTTCTCAATTCATGTTGATCTGGTATGCTAACATTCCAGAAGAGGTAACTTATTTTGTAACAAGAATTCAATTATATAACCTTCCTTTCTTTGGAGCGGTTGTTATGAACTTTGTTTTCCCGTTATTAATATTAATCAATACTGACTTCAAACGACTTAACTGGGTTATCGTTATGGCTGGTGTTGTAATATTATTAGGTCATTATGTTGATTTCTTTAATATGATTATGCCTGGAACTGTAGGAGACAAATGGTTTATCGGAGTTCCTGAAATTGCATCGATTCTTTTCTTCTTAGGTTTATTTATATTTGTTGTATTTACTGCATTAACTAAATCTCCTCTGCTTGCAAAAAGAAATCCTTTCATCGAAGAAAGTAAACATTTTCATTATTAATATTTAAAGAAGTAAACAGATGACAAGTTTGTTGGTAATTATAGTTGTAGTTTTATTAGCAGTTGCATTATGGCAATTGACGAAGATATTTGATCTTACTCAGGTTGGAGCTTCTTCGAGCGATTCTCAGGTTGCATCAGATAATGATAATAACATTCAAGGATATATTATGTTTGGCTTTTTAGCTTTCATTTATATATTTACTATTTACGGTCTATTAAAATGGGGAGGTTTAGCTTTGCATACTCCTGCATCTGAACATGGGCTTTTGGTAGATAATTTAATGAATATCACTTGGGTTTTAATTTTCTTAGTTCAATTTATTACACAAGGTTTATTATACTGGTTTTCTTTTAAGAATAGAGGTAATAAAGATAAAAAAGCATTATTCTTTGCTGATAGTAATAAGTTAGAGGCAATTTGGAGTATTATTCCTTCTGTTGTTTTGGCTTGTTTAATTCTTTATGGATTGTATGCTTGGAATAACATTATGTTCGTTGATAAAGATGAAGATGTAATCGAAATCGAATTGTACGCTCAACAGTTTAAATGGACTGCAAGATATGCTGGACAAGATAACGTTTTAGGTAAAGCTAACGTTCGTTTAATCCAAGGTGTAAATACATTAGGTGTTGACATGTCAGACCCAAATGCTCAAGATGATATTGTAGTTTCAGAATTACATATCCCTAAAGGTAAAAAAGTTCACTTCAAAATGCGTTCTCAGGATGTTTTGCACTCGGCTTACTTTCCTCACTTTAGAGCACAAATGAACTGTGTTCCAGGTATGGTTACTGAATTTGCATTCATTCCTACTTATACTACTGCAGAATATAGAGAATTACCATTTATGGTTGAAAAAGTTGCTAACATTAACAAACTTAGAGCTGAAAAAAGCGTTGAGTTAGTTGCAAAAGGTGGTACAGCTTTAGATCCTTATACATTTGATTACTTATTATTATGTAATAAAATCTGTGGTGCTTCTCACTATAATATGCAAATGAAAGTTGTAGTTGATACTCCAGAAGATTACAAAAAATGGTTAAGCGAGAAAACTACTTTAGCTCAAGATATTAAAGCGGCTGCTGCTGCTGAGAAACCAGCTGAAGGAGCTGCACCAACTACAGATACTACTGCAAAAATTATTGACACTGTTAAAACAGTTGTTGATACTGTAAAAGCAGCTGTAGCTAAAGTTGCGATAAAATAATATTATTAAGAAAATTTAAAGTACAAATATATGTCAGCAGAAGCGCACGGTCACGATCACGGACACGATCACGAGCACGAACATCATCATAAAGACACGTTCATTACTAAATATATTTTTAGTATTGATCACAAAATGATTGCTAAACAATACTTGATTACTGGTATTGTTATGGGAGTAATTGGGATTGCAATGTCCTTGCTTTTCAGAATGCAATTAGCGTGGCCAGAGGAGTCTTTCAAAATATTTAATGTTTTATTAGGAGATAAATTTGCACCTGATGGTGTAATGGCAAATGATATTTATCTAGCATTAGTTACAATTCACGGTACCATCATGGTATTCTTTGTACTGACTGCTGGTTTGAGTGGAACATTTAGTAACTTATTGATTCCGCTTCAAATTGGAGCAAGAGATATGGCATCTGGATTTATGAATATGATTTCATACTGGTTGTTTTTCTTATCTGCAGTTGTAATGTTATCTTCTTTATTTGTTGAGGCTGGACCAGCATCTGCAGGATGGACAATTTATCCTCCTTTGAGTGCATTGCCACAGGCAATCCCTGGATCAGGAACAGGTATGACATTATGGTTAGTATCTATGGCTATTTTCATCGCATCTTCTTTGATGGGATCTTTAAATTACATTGTTACTGTACTTAACTTAAGAACTAAAGGAATGTCTATGACTAGACTTCCACTTACAATCTGGACATTTTTCGTAACAGCTATTATTGGTGTTATTTCGTTCCCGGTTTTATTATCTGCAGCATTATTATTGATTTTCGATAGAAGTTTCGGTACTTCATTCTTCTTATCTGACATCTATATTGCTGGTGAAGTTTTACACTACCAAGGAGGTTCTCCTGTATTATTCGAGCACTTATTCTGGTTCTTAGGTCACCCTGAGGTTTATATCGTAATCTTACCAGCGATGGGTCTTGTTTCAGAAATTATGGCTACAAATGCTCGTAAACCAATTTTCGGTTACAGAGCGATGATTATGTCAGTTCTTGCAATTGCATTCTTATCTACTATCGTTTGGGGTCACCACATGTTTATTTCGGGTATGAATCCTTTCTTAGGATCTGTATTTACTTTTACAACTTTATTGATTGCAATTCCATCTGCTGTAAAAGCATTCAACTGGATTACAACTTTATGGAAAGGTAACTTACAATTTAATCCTGCAATGTTATTCTCTATCGGAATGGTTTCTACTTTCATCACTGGAGGTCTAACGGGAATCATTTTAGGAGATAGTACACTAGATATTAACGTTCACGATACATACTTCGTAATTGCTCACTTTCACTTAGTAATGGGTATCTCTGCACTTTATGGAATGTTTGCTGGTATTTACCACTGGTTCCCTAAAATGTACGGAAGAATGTTAAATAAAAACTTAGGTTATATTCACTTCTGGGTAACTGCGGTTTGCGCTTATGGAGTTTTCTTCCCAATGCACTTTATCGGGTTAGCTGGTTTGCCAAGACGTTACTATACAAATACTAACTTCCCATTATTTGATGATTTACAAAATGTGAATGTTTTAATCACAACATTTGCTCTTGTAGGAGGTGCATTCCAATTAGTATTCTTATACAACTTTTTTAGCAGTATTTTCTACGGTAAGAAAGCAGTTCAAAATCCTTGGAAATCTACAACTTTAGAGTGGACAACACCAGTTGAGCATATTCACGGTAACTGGCCAGGAGAAATTCCTCACGTATATCGTTGGCCGTATGACTACAGTAACCCTAATCACGATGTAGATTTTGTTCCTCAAAATGTACCAATGAAAGAAGGTGAAGAAGTTTTACACCACTAAAAAATAATCAAAGGCTGTCAGAAATGACAGCCTTTTTTGTTTAGTTAAAGTTCTAAACGTTGAGTTGAACTGTTTTACAAACTGATTAGTTTATATATCTTTGTAGGATGAATGAAAATCTAGATCCTACTACTAAAGGATATAACTCAGAAGAGTTAGATCTTGAGAAAAGATTACGTCCGCTGTCCTTTGATGATTTCGCTGGACAAGATCAAGTTTTGGAAAATTTAAAAGTCTTTGTTGCTGCAGCAAACCAACGTGGAGAAGCACTTGATCATGCACTTTTTCACGGGCCTCCAGGTCTTGGTAAAACGACTTTGGCAAATATTTTAGCTAATGAATTACAAGTAGGTATTAAGATCACTTCTGGGCCTGTGTTGGATAAACCTGGTGATTTAGCAGGTTTGTTGACAAACTTAGATGAACGAGATGTTTTATTTATTGACGAAATTCATCGGTTAAGTCCAGTTGTTGAAGAGTATTTGTATTCGGCAATGGAAGATTTCAAGATTGATATCATGATTGAATCGGGTCCAAATGCTAGAACTGTCCAGATCAATCTGAACCCTTTTACTTTGATTGGAGCTACTACAAGATCGGGATTATTAACAGCACCTATGCGTGCTCGTTTCGGAATATCTTCGCGTTTACAATACTATACAACTGAACTCTTAACTACGATTGTTGAGAGAAGTGCTTCTATATTAAAAACACCTATTGATCTGGAAGCTGCCATTGAAATTGCAGGCAGAAGCCGTGGAACTCCTCGTATCGCAAATGCATTGTTGAGACGCGTTCGCGATTTTGCTCAGATTAAGGGTAATGGTAGAATCGATTTGGAAATTTCTAAATATGCTTTAAAAGCATTAAATGTTGATGCACATGGTTTGGATGAAATGGATAATAAGATATTGTTGACGATTATTAATAAATTTAAAGGTGGTCCTGTTGGTCTTTCGACTTTGGCAACTGCTGTTTCTGAAAGTAGCGAAACTATTGAGGAAGTTTACGAACCTTTCCTTATTCAGGAGGGATTCATTATGCGTACGCCTCGTGGTCGTGAAGTTACGGAGAAAGCCTATAAACATTTAGGAAAAGTTAATACTAACATTCAAGGAGGTTTATTTTAAAAGCATATGAAACATTATTTTTTATTTGTACTATTTGTTTGTTTAAACTCTTTTAGTCAGACTCATTATTTTCCCCACCTTTCTTATGGTAAATCATCTCAGCAGATTTTAGATTTGTATGCTCCTAATGAAAATTTAAAAAATTTACCAGTAGTTATTCTTATTCATGGAGGATCTTGGTCAATGGGTGGACTTGAGTATACTAAAAAGCATGCAGAGGATATTGCTAATAAAGGATTTGTTGTTGCTAATGTTGATTATCGTTATGCAAATGATAGTGTTTCAGCTAAAGATTTATTAGCAGATATTGATGCTGCTGTTAGTTATGTTTCAAAAAAATCTGGTAAGTATGGTTACACTAAAAATGGTTATCATATTGTTGGAATTAGTGCTGGTGCACATTTGGCATTATTATACGGGTACACTAAAAAGAATATGAAATCTATAACGGCGCTTTGCGCACCTTCAAGATTAGATTCTCCTGAAGTATTAGAATTTAGAAAAAAGAACGGTCGTTTTGATATTATTGAAAAATTAGCTGGAACTAAAATAGATTCTAGCGGAGACAATAGTGCAATAATTAAGATAAGTCCGTTTAGTAATATTTCAAACGTACCGACATTGTTAATTCATGGTGACGCGGATAATGTTGTTAACGTTAGTCAGTCTCAAAATCTTTATAATGAATTAAAAAGAAAGGGAGTAGAAACAAAATTAATCATTAGAGAAGGTAAAGCACATGATGTTGGAATGAATACACCTGAAACTGAAATACAGAACATAAAGAATATTACAGAGTGGATTTCACAGCATAATAAGTAAATTTGATTAAAAAGATAAAATAATCATTACTGTTTACAGTACTGCTTTAATTCTATTCAAGATGTCTGAACATATAAATTATAGTTACCCGACCAGACTTTCAATATTGAGATTTTTTAAAGATGCTGAAGGTGTTCGAAGAAATCCAATTCCTTTTCATAAAAGATATTTTGAGAAATTTGGTGATTCTTTTTCTATTAGAATTGGCTTATCGAGGTATATAATTTTATCCAGAGACAATGAAATTGCGCAATATATTTTAGTCAAAAATCAAAGAAATTATAACAAGTCCAAATTTCAGTCTGTATATCTTTCAAAATATTTGGGAAAAGGACTTTTAACTAGCGATGGTGATTTTTGGTTAAAGCAAAGACGTCTTATTCAGCCTGCTTTTCATAAACAAAAGATGAATCAGCTGGTTGACAATATGAACAAAACAATTACTGCTGAAGTTGATAATTTAGATGAAAATAAATTTTTTGATGTCTTTCCAGCAATGAGTCAGCTTGCTTTTAATGTTGTTGCAAAGTCATTATTTGAATTTTCAATTTCGGAAGAAAAGCTTCATAGAATAAAATTCATTATAGAAGAAGTTCAGAAGTTTTTAGTTAAAGAAATCAGACTTCCTCATAAGGCATTGTGGTTTTCATTAAGCGGACAAGTCAGAAAGCATTTAAATTTAGCAGAAGAAAATAATAATATTATTCAAGAAATTATTGAAGGAAGAAATGCTTCGAATGAAGAATACAACGACCTTCTTAATATGCTTATGGAAACCCGATATGAAGATACGGGAGAGAGCATGTCTATGCAGCAGTTGATTGACGAAATTAAGGTTTTATTCATTGCTGGTCATGAAACAACAGCGAATGCTTTAACTTTTACACTTCATTTTTTGGGAAGATACCCTGAAATCCAACAAAAGATTTTTGATGAAATCACGGAGATAGAATCTCATACTGATAATGTTATTGAACAGCTTCAGAAAATGACTTATACCAATGCGGTTTTAAATGAATCAATGCGTTTGTATCCTCCTGCTTGGATTACAGATAGAGAAAATGTTGAAGATGATTCTTTGACTGAATTTAAAATCAAAAAAAGTACATTAATTGGAATATCATTTTATGAATTACATCGCAATCCAAAGTATTGGGATATTCCAGATCAATTTATTCCAGAACGATTTTTAGGCGAACAAAAGAAAAAGTCAATGCAGTACTTTTATCCTTTTGGCGCTGGTCCAAGAATGTGCATAGGAACTGGTTTTGCTATTTATGAAATGTGTTTAACAATTTCGCAAATTGTAAAAAAGTACGAGATTAAAACTAAAAACGAAACGGTTAATTTTAATCCTTTAGTGACTTTAAAGCCTGTTAATATTGAAGTTTCATTTTCAAAAAGATGAGTATTAATTCGAAAGAAACATATTCAAAGTTTATAAAAGAAGAAGCCAAAAGGCTTGGATTTCTTTCTTGTGGCATATCTAAAGCGGGGTTTTTGGAAAAAGAAGCCCCTCGGCTTGAAAATTGGCTGAAGAACAATCGCAATGGTCAGATGGCTTATATGGAAAACCATTTTGATAAACGTCTAGACCCCACTTTATTGGTTGATGATGGTAAGAGCGTTGTTTCACTTTTACTGAATTATTATCCAGATTCTACACAAAATGAAGAAAGTTTTAAGATTTCTAAATATGCTTATGGACAAGATTATCATTTTGTAATTAAAGACAAATTAAAAGAATTTCTCCATTCGATTCAGGAAAATATTGGAGAAGTTTCAGGACGTGCTTTTGTTGATTCTGCACCTGTTTTAGATAAGGCTTGGGTCTGCTAAAAGTGGCTTGGGTTGGATTGGAAAAAACAGTAATCTTATTACCCAAAGGGTCGGCTCTTTTTACTTTATTGCCGAACTAATTATTGATTTAGACTTAGAATACGATCATGCAGTTACAGATCATTGTGGATCTTGCACAGCTTGTATCGACGCTTGTCCTACTCAAGCAATTGTTGCTCCGTATATTGTTGACGGAAGTAAATGCATATCGTATTATACTATAGAATTAAAAGAAAATCTTCCTGCAGAAATGAAAGGGAAATTCGATGAATGGATGTTTGGTTGTGATACCTGCCAAGACGTTTGCCCATGGAATCGATTTTCTAAACCTCATTCAGAACCGCTATTTAACCCTAATCCAGATTTACTTTCTTTTACCAAAAAAGACTGGATGGAAATTACTGAAGAAACTTTTAAACAGGTTTTTAAAAACTCACCTATCAAAAGAACCAAATTTGATGGACTAAAACGAAATATCAAGTTTTTACAATAGGGATTTTTGTTTAATGTTTAATGTTTGTTATTTATAGTCTTGATAATGAGTGTTTTATTATTTTAAGATTCCCTTTTTGCTGTTTTTTATTTCTTACGTTAAATTACTTATTTGTCAATAAATTCTGTAGGAATTTGAAAATATTCTAAATTTTTAAGAAAATTCTGCTATTTCATTGTCGTATTTTTATATTTTTTTGATTTTCAAGCTATGAACAGTTGTTAAAAACTGTTGTTTGACGATTTTATCTGCATTTTGTCGGAATAATGAGGATTGATTTCATTCCTCGATATACTTTCGCGCTTTCCAAATCTACTTAATTTAAAACTGTTAAGACTTTTATAGTCTTTAATTTACTATATGACAATGGTCTACATGATGTCTTTTTTATATGTATGTCTTAAAAAAGCTGTTCTAAGCTTTTTTAAATCCATTTTCTGTTTTTTCACGTATCTCATCAATATGCTAAAAATGTTCATCCATTTTTTGGCATCCGAAATTTCTGTTCCACAAACCCAAGTTGTCTATGCGTAACTCTACTTTTTGTAAGTCTGGATTTTCTAGGCTAATTTTCTTTATTTCATTTGTCACATTACCAATATTTTCATTCGCACAAGTATGTGGAACTCCTGGAGTTGACGGACCTGTTGCTGTGTCAAGTTCTGTCAATACATATTATCCAATTACTGGAAATGTTACATTAAGTGCAGGGGCGCAATCTGTATATCTAGCAGGTGTACCAGCAACAGATCAATACTCGAATAATTTTGGAGCAACTCCAATCTCTGCAGGAGATTTGATTTTAATTATTCAAATGCAAGATGCTACGATAAATTATACCAATACAACTAGTTACGGTTCTGGTACAACGAACAGTGGTCCAGATTATCTTGGAGGAACTGGATTAACATCTCTTGGTAATACTGGGGTTTTTGAGTATGTAATCGCAACAAATAATGTGCCCTTGACTGGAGGAAATTTAACGTTTAAAGGGACTGGTAATAATAGTGGTGTCTTAAATAGTTTTTATAATGCAGATGCTACAACAACAAGAGGGAAAAGAACATTTCAAGTAGTTAGAGTGCCTCAATACTCTAATTTAACTCTGACGGCTAATATCACAACGCCTCCTTTTAATGGAGTTGCTGGTGGTATTATTGCTTTTAATGTTTCTGGAACTTTCAATTTTAATGGCTTTAGTATTGATGGTAGTTCAAGAGGATTTAGAGGAGGATATAGTCCAAAAGCAGGTTCGGATCTTAATAATTCTACAACTTATGTTGGTGATTCAGGAAATAGTAAAATTTCTGGAAAGGGAGAAGGAATAGCTGGTACACCTAAATATATGTGGGATGGTTTTAATCAGGTAGCAAATACAGTTGAAGGAATGCCAGGCGGTTCTTCTGGAAGAGGAGCTCCTGCTAATGCTGGAGGTGGCGGTAACGACCATAACACTGGCGGAGGCGGTGGCGGTAATGGTGGATTTGGTGGTCTTGGAGGAGCTGGCTGGCAAGGAGGAGGAGGAGATCTCCTTTCTAATAATCTTACAGGTGCAGGAAGACCAGGATCAAAATCGTATTCCACAATTGAAAAATTTCCTAGGCTTATTATGGGCGGAGGTGGAGGTGCAGGAGATGCTAATGATGCCTCTACTGGTGTAAAAGGTGGTGTTGGAGGAGCAATTATTCTTATTAATGCTGGAAATGTTTTAGGAAATGGTACCATTTATGCCAATGGTGGAAAAGGAGCACCAGGAACTTATGCTAATTCACCAGATGGTGCAGGAGGAGGAGGAGCTGGCGGAACAGTTTTATTGAATGTATCTAATAATAGTATTGCAAGTATAAAAATAGAAGCGAACGGTGGTGACGGAGGAAATACTGAAAATGACGATAACAATGAACACGGACCAGGTGGAGGTGGAGGTGGAGGAATTATCTGCCATAATGTTTCAAGCACAGTAACCATTACAACTAGTGTGCTTGGTGGGGCTGCAGGTAAATCTAATGCAGGAAAAGGAATCAATCATGGTGCTGTAGCTGGAACAGTTGGTTATGTTTCAACTTTTACAGTTGCAGACGTACCGCCAAATTTACAGGTAAATGCTAACTGTTTTCCAGTTCTTGAGACGAAAGTAAAAACATTATCTGCAACTGCAATTTGTAATGCTATTGATGAAAAAGTTTCTTATGAAATCGAAATAAAAAATACGGGAGCTGGAAACGCAGCAGGTGTGATGTTGGATTTTAATTTTCCAACAGGTATCGAATTTGATTCAGCTACAGCAGTTTATTCTACTGGAGCTTCTGGACCAGCAGGAACTCTAGCTAATTCGGCTACAGCTACGGCTAATAATCCTGTTTTTGGAGGGTTTAACATTGCACAAAATGCAGTTGTTACCATTACTTTAATTGGAAAAGTAGCCGCTTCTATAGCGGCAGGAACTTATAGTGCAAATGCTCAAGCCTTATATCTTGATCCAACACGTACAACAGTCAATTCTACTAGAAGAATAACGGCATTTACAAATGCTTATGGCAGTGCAAATAAAACGTATGAAGGTACAGGCCAATCAAATGTTCTAGGTGTAAATTTTAGTGGAACAGGTACTGCCGTTGATGATATTTCAATTTTAGCTTTGCCTGCAGCTCCCACAGTTAGTGTAACCCAAACAACTTGTACTGCTCCAACAGGTACAATAACTGTTAATACACCTGCAAACGGTTCTGGAATAAGTTATACATTAACGGGAACAAATCCTGTTTCTGCTTCAGTAAATAGTACAACAGGTGTTTTTTCTGGATTGGTACCAGGTACCTATTCTGTAACTACAACAAATGAACAAGGATGTACTTCTGCTGCAAACACTGGTATTGTTATTAATGCAGTTGTTGGAGCGCCAACGGCGACAGGTGTAACTATTTGTCAAGATGGAACTGGATCATTGACAGCTTCTTCTCCATGTGGAACATCTAATAGCACAGGAGCAAAAATTGCAAGAGCAGGTAATAGTGTAGGCACTACATCACTTTCTTGGTCTAATCCTTCAAGAGTGACTTCTAATGATTCAAGTTATGCATCTGCAACTGTTAGCAGTGGAGGGAATACCACTGTTGCTACGAGGTCTCTTCAAGGAACAGATTTTGATTTTAATATTCCTACTAATGCTACAATTACTGGAATTCAAGTTACAATTGGTCGTTATGGTAGTACTGCCAGCTCTACAGTGAATGTTAAAGATAATGTTGTTAGTCTAATTAAAGCAGGAACTGTTATTGGTGAAAATAAAAGCATCACAGGATCTAATTGGTCAACAAGTTCTACTTCTGTGGCAAATTATGGTGGATCATCAGATTTATGGAACACCACTTGGACGCCCGCAGATATTAATAATGCAAATTTTGGAATTGCTTTATCTGCAAGTATCACTAGAACATCAAATAATGACATTACTGCCTATGTAGATTATATGCAGATTACTGTAAATTATACTATAGGGGGAATTGAATGGTATACTACATCTACAGGAGGTTCATCAATTTATACAGGTACTTCTTTTAATCCAGTGGGAGTTACAGGATCTGGATTGACAAGTACCGCTACAGCAACAACAAAAACGTATTATGCGACTTGTTCAGGTAATTCAAATTGTAGAGCGGCGGTTAATTTCGTTATTAATGCAAAACCAACAATTACAACAAGCACTTCTAACTCACGTTGTGGTGCAGGAGAAGTAATTTTAGGAGCTACAGCATCAGCAGGAACTATTAATTGGTATGCAAGCATCAACAGGAGGAACGTCTTTAGGAACAGGAGAAAGTTTTACGACACCAAGTTTATCTACAACAACTTCTTATTATGTTGAAGCAACAGACAATGGCTGTACTACACCAACAAGAACAGAAGTTAAAGCAACAATAAATACAGTACCAACAATAAATTCGACAACAGAAGGTTCAATATGCGGTTCCGGATCAGTGAAATTAACTGCAACTGCATCAACTGGAGCGACTATTAATTGGTATGCTGATCCTACAAGCTCAACAGTATTAGGAACAGGAACAACTTTTAATACTCCAACTTTAACAGCTACTACAACTTACTATGTAGGAGCAGTAACAGCGTCAGGTTGTACTTCAACGTCTAGAATTGCTGTCGCGGCAGTTATAAATACAGCTTCAAATATTGTATTTACAAGTGGTACTCAAAATCCAACAGTTTGTTCTGGAGCATCAGTTCCAAATGCAGTATATACTTTTGGAGGAAGTGCTACAAATGCTACAGTATCTAACTTGCCTGCAGGATTATCTGCTGCAGTTGATACTAATGCAAAAACAGTAACAATTTCTGGAAATCCAACAGCAGCTGGTACTTATATCATTACTACAGTTGGTCATACTGCTCCTTGCGTAGAAGTAACAATTCAAGGAACAGTTACCTTATCACCAAATGTAACAATTGCATCATTTTCACCATCAACGTCTTCTCGTTGCCAAGGAGTTGAAACAATAACAAGAACTACAACAGCAACAAATTCAACAGGTAATATTACATATAGCCTAGATTCTGCAAGTAGCACAGGCGGAAATACTATAAATTCAGCTACTGGAGCAGTAACTTATGTTGCAGGGTGGTCGGGAACAACTACAATCACAGCAAGTGCTGTGGGATGTAATGGACCAGTAACAACTACTCATACAGTAACAACAAATGCTTTGCCTACAGCAACTATATCTGGAAATTTAACGGCATGTTTAACTACGACTTTGACAGCCAATTCAAATGCAAGTTCGCCAACTTATGTTTGGTATAGAAATAATGCCGTTATTCCTAGTCAAACTTCTTCTACGTTAGTTGTAAATTCTGATGGAGATTATAAAGTAAAAGTTAAAAATTCTTCAACTGGATGTGAGGCCACTTCTGCTGCTTCTACAGTAAAAGTTAGTGATACAGAAAAACCTGTAAAACCTGTTTTAGCAGATATTACGGGAGAATGTTCTGCAACAGCAACAGCTCCGACAACGACTGATAATTGCAAAGGGACAGTTACAGGAACAACGACAGATCCTCTGACCTATAACGCTCAGGGAACTTATACCATTAACTGGAGTTTTAGCGACGGAAACGGAAACGTAGAAACTGCGACTCAAAAGGTAATTGTTAAAGACACTCAGAAACCTGTAAAACCTGTTTTAGCAGATATTACGGGAGAATGTTCTGCAACAGCAACAGCTCCGACAACGACTGATAATTGCAAAGGGACAGTTACAGGAACAACGACAGATCCTCTGACCTATAATGCTCAGGGAACTTATACCATTAACTGGAGTTTTAGCGACGGCAACGGAAACGTAGAAACTGCGACTCAAAAGGTAATTGTTAAAGACACTCAGAAACCTGTAAAACCTGTTTTAGCAGATATTACGGGAGAATGCTCTGCAACAGCAACAGCTCCGACAACGACTGATAATTGCAAAGGGACAGTTACAGGAACAACGACAGATCCTCTGACCTATAATGCTCAGGGAACTTATACCATTAACTGGAGTTTTAGCGACGGAAACGGAAACGTAGAAACTGCGACTCAAAAAGTAATTGTTAAAGACACTCAGAAACCTGTAAAACCTGTTTTAGCAGATATTACGGGAGAATGCTCTGCAACAGCAACAGCTCCGACAACGACTGATAATTGCAAAGGGACAGTTACAGGAACAACGACAGATCCTCTGACCTATAATGCTCAGGGAACTTATACCATTAACTGGAGTTTTAGCGACGGAAACGGAAACGTAGAAACTGCGACTCAAAAAGTAATTGTTAAAGACACTCAGAAACCTGTACAGCCAACATTGGCAGATATTACGGGAGAATGCTCTGCAACAGCAACAGCTCCGACAACGACTGATAATTGCAAAGGGACAGTTACAGGAACAACGACAGATCCTCTGACCTATAATGCTCAGGGAACTTATACCATTAACTGGAGTTTTAGCGACGGAAACGGAAACGTAGAAACCGCGACTCAAAAGGTAATTGTTAAAGACACTCAGAAACCTGTACAGCCAACATTGGCAGATATTACGGGAGAATGTTCTGCAACAGCAACGGCTCCGACTACCACAGACAACTGTGCAGGGACAGTTACAGGAACAACGACAGATCCTCTGACCTATAATGCTCAGGGAACTTATACCATTAACTGGAGTTTTAGCGACGGAAACGGAAACGTAGAAACTGCGACTCAAAAAGTAATTGTTAAAGACACTCAGAAACCTGTACAGCCAACATTGGCAGATATTACGGGAGAATGCTCTGCAACAGCAACAGCTCCGACAACGACTGATAATTGCAAAGGGACAGTTACAGGAACAACGACAGATCCTCTGACCTATAATGCTCAGGGAACTTATACCATTAACTGGAGTTTTAGCGACGGCAACGGAAACGTAGAAACTGCGACTCAAAAGGTAATTGTTAAAGACACTCAGAAACCTGTAAAACCTGTTTTAGCAGATATTACGGGAGAATGTTCTGCAACAGCAACAGCTCCGACAACGACTGATAATTGCAAAGGGACAGTTACAGGAACAACGACAGATCCTCTGACCTATAATGCTCAGGGAACTTATACCATTAACTGGAGTTTTAGCGACGGAAACGGAAACGTAGAAACTGCGACTCAAAAGGTAATTGTTAAAGACACTCAGAAACCTGTAAAACCTGTTTTAGCAGATATTACGGGAGAATGCTCTGCAACAGCAACAGCTCCGACAACGACTGATAATTGCAAAGGGACAGTTACAGGAACAACGACAGATCCTCTGACCTATAATGCTCAGGGAACTTATACCATTAACTGGAGTTTTAGCGACGGAAACGGAAACGTAGAAACTGCGACTCAAAAAGTAATTGTTAAAGACACTCAGAAACCTGTACAGCCAACATTGGCAGATATTACGGGAGAATGCTCTGCAACAGCAACAGCTCCGACAACGACTGATAATTGCAAAGGGACAGTTACAGGAACAACGACAGATCCTCTGACCTATAATGCTCAGGGAACTTATACCATTAACTGGAGTTTTAGCGACGGAAACGGAAACGTAGAAACTGCGACTCAAAAAGTAATTGTTAAAGACACTCAGAAACCTGTACAGCCAACATTGGCAGATATTACGGGAGAATGCTCTGCAACAGCAACAGCTCCGACAACGACTGATAATTGCAAAGGGACAGTTACAGGAACAACGACAGATCCTCTGACCTATAATGCTCAGGGAACTTATACCATTAACTGGAGTTTTAGCGACGGAAACGGAAACGTAGAAACTGCGACTCAAAAAGTAATTGTTAAAGACACTCAGAAACCTGTACAGCCAACATTGGCAGATATTACGGGAGAATGCTCTGCAACAGCAACAGCTCCGACAACGACTGATAATTGCAAAGGGACAGTTACAGGAACAACGACAGATCCTCTGACCTATAATGCTCAGGGAACTTATACCATTAACTGGAGTTTTAGCGACGGAAACGGAAACGTAGAAACCGCGACTCAAAAAGTAATTGTTAAAGACACTCAGAAACCTGTACAGCCAACATTGGCAGATATTACGGGAGAATGTTCTGCAACAGCAACGGCTCCGACTACCACAGACAACTGTGCAGGGACAGTTACAGGAACAACGACAGATCCTCTGACCTATAATGCTCAGGGAACTTATACCATTAACTGGAGTTTTAGCGACGGAAATGGAAACGTAGAAACCGCGACTCAAAAAGTAATTGTTAAAGACACTCAAAAGCCATCAATTACTTGCCCGTTGGCAGTTTCAGTTTTAGCAGATGCGAATTCATGCACTGCAACTGGAATTGTTTTAGGTACTCCGACAGTATCGGATAATTGCTCTGGAACTGTAACAGTGACGAATGATGCACCTTCAAGTTTCCCAGTCGGAAACACTACGGTGACATGGACAGCAACAGATACAGGAGGAAATACAGAGACTTGCACGCAAATCGTTCAAGTAATTGGTGAAATTACAGCAAATGATGATAGTGTTTCTTCATCAAATGGAATAGCTGGAGGAGTAGTTATTACCAATGTTTTTGATAATGATGTTTTAAATTGTGATAAAGTAAATAGAGGAGATATTGATGTTACAGTAAATGGTACTGTACCTTCAGTGTTAATTTTCAATACTGCAAATGGTGCTGTTTCAGTAAAACCGAATACACCAACGGGTACTTATACTTTTGATTATTCAATTTGTGAAATTGCTAATAGCGGAAATTGCAATACGGCTACGGTTAAAGTTGAAATTGTGAATGGCTTAGTTGCAGTTAAAGACGATTTCGGAACAAAAACTTCCGGATCGACAGCATCAGTAATCGGCAATGTTAAAACGAACGACACTTTAGACGGGGCATCTGTTACGTCCACTAATACAGTTGTGACTGTTGGCAGCGACGGGCCATTGAGCGTTGATGCAGACGGAGACGTTACCCTTGCCGCAAACACGCCAAGCGGAACTTACAGCATCACATACGAAATCTGCGAGAAGGATGCGAACCCTTCAAACTGCAAAACTGCAGCTGCGGAAGTTAAAGTTGAAAACGGTTTGATTGCAGTTAAAGACGATTTCGGAACAAAAACTTCCGGATCGACAGTATCAGTAATCGGCAATGTTAAAACGAACGACACTTTAGATGGAGCATCTGTTACATCCACAAACACTATTGTTACAATTGGCAGCAACGGTCCATTGAGCGTTGATGCAAGCGGAGACGTTACTCTGGCTGCAAACACGCCAAGCGGAACCTACAGCATCACATACGAGATCTGCGAGAAGGATGCGAACCCTTCAAACTGCAAAACCGCGGTTGCAGAGGTTAAGGTTGAAAACGGTTTGATTGCAGTTAAAGACGATTTCGGAACAAAAACTTCCGGATCGACAGCATCAGTAATCGGCAATGTTAAAACGAACGACACTTTAGATGGAGCATCTGTTACGTCCACAAACACTATTGTTACAATTGACAGCAACGGTCCATTGAGCGTTGATGCAAGCGGAGACGTTACTCTGGCTGCCAACACGCCAAGCGGAACCTACAGCATCACATACGAGATCTGCGAGAAGGATGCGAACCCTTCAAACTGCAAAACTGCAGCTGCGGAAGTTAAAGTTGAAAACGGTTTGATTGCAGTTAAAGACGATTTCGGAACAAAAACTTCCGGATCGACAGTATCAGTAATCGGCAATGTTAAAACGAACGACACTTTAGATGGAGCATCTGTTACATCCACAAACACTATTGTTACAATTGGCGGCAACGGTCCATTGAGCGTTGATGCAAGCGGAGACGTTACTCTGGCTGCAAACACGCCAAGCGGAACCTACAGCATCACATACGAAATCTGCGAGAAGGATGCGAACCCTTCAAACTGCAAAACCGCGGTTGCAGAGGTTAAGGTTGTAAATATAATAGACGCAATACTGGATACTATTACTCCAATTAATGGAAACATTGGCGGAACAACAATATCTCTAGTAGAAAACGATACACTAAACGGTAATAAAGTAGTAATTGGGACTAATTCAGGAGAAGTTACAATAAATATTGTTGGCACTTTACCGTCTGGATTAACGCTAAATACAAATGGAACTATTACAGTAGCTCCAAATACACCAAAAGGAAATTATAATATAGAATATATAATATGTGAAGTAGGTGCAGTTCCAGCAAACTGCGACTCGGTAACTATTACTGTTCCGGTTACGGCAGGAAATCTGGTTGCGAATGCAGACGAGATTCCATCAGTTTTAGGATCGGACGTTCCTCAGACATTAGGTAAAAATGTTTTTGAAAATGACACTAAAAACAATCAGCCATTAGATCCGGCAGATGTTACGCTTAAAACTACGACTGCAGATCCAAAAGGATATCTGACTGTTGATGCGGACGGAAACATTGTTTTAGGAGCAAATCCTCCAGCAGGAACTTATGAATTGACATATGAAATCTGCGAGAAACTGAATCCGGACAACTGCAGTTCAAACACTGTTAAAGTAACAGTCGGCTTGCCTGCAATCGATGCGGTTGAAGACGTAATCGCTTCAATAAACGGAAACATTGGAGGAACAACAATTTCATTGACGGCAAACGATAAATTGAACGGAAAAGCGGTAGTGGTTGGAACAGGAGCAGGAGAAGTTAAGTTTGAAATTATCGGTACGCTTCCATCAGGATTCACGCTAAATTCAGACCATACTATAACTGTTGCGCCAAATACGCCGAAAGGAAATTACAGCATAGAATACAAAATCTGCGAAAACACCAATCCGACAAACTGCGACTCGGTAACTATTACTGTTCCAGTTACGGCAGGGAATCTGGTTGCAAATGCAGATGAGATTCCATCAGTTTTAGGATCGGACGTTCCTCAGACATTAGGTAAAAATGTTTTTGAAAATGACACTAAAAACAATCAGCCATTAGATCCGGCAGATGTTACGCTTAAAACTACGACTGCAGATCCAAAAGGATATCTGACTGTTGATGCGGACGGAAACATTGTTTTAGGAGCAAATCCTCCAGCAGGAACTTATGAATTGACATATGAAATCTGCGAGAAACTGAATCCGGACAACTGCAGTTCAAACACTGTTAAAGTAACAGTCGGCTTGCCTGCAATCGATGCGGTTGAAGACGTAATCGCTTCAATAAACGGAAACATTGGAGGAACAACAATTTCATTGACGGCAAACGATAAATTGAACGGAAAAGCGGTAGTGGTTGGAACAGGAGCAGGAGAAGTTAAGTTTGAAATTATCGGTACGCTTCCATCAGGATTCACGCTAAATTCAGACCATACTATAACTGTTGCGCCAAATACGCCGAAAGGAAATTACAGCATAGAATACAAAATCTGCGAAAACACCAATCCGACAAACTGCGACTCGGTAACTATTACTGTTCCAGTTACGGCAGGGAATCTGGTTGCAAATGCAGATGAGATTCCATCAGTTTTAGGATCGGACGTTCCTCAGACATTAGGGAAAAATGTTTTTGAGAATGACACTAAAAACAATCAGCCATTAGATCCGGCAGATGTTACGCTTAAAACTACGACTGCAGATCCAAAAGGATATCTGACTGTTGATGCGGACGGAAACATTGTTTTAGGAGCAAATCCTCCAGCAGGAACTTATGAATTGACATATGAAATCTGCGAGAAACTGAATCCGGACAACTGCAGTTCAAACACTGTTAAAGTAACAGTCGGCTTGCCTGCAATCGATGCGGTTGAAGACGTAATCGCTTCAATAAACGGAAACATTGGAGGAACAACAATTTCATTGACGGCAAACGATAAATTGAACGGAAAAGCGGTAGCGGTTGGAACAGGAGCAGGAGAAGTTAAGTTTGAAATTATCGGTACGCTTCCATCAGGATTCACGCTAAATTCAGACCATACTATAACTGTTGCGCCAAATACGCCGAAAGGAAATTACAGCATAGAATACAAAATCTGCGAAAACACCAATCCGACAAACTGCGACTCGGTAACTATTACTGTTCCAGTTACGGCAGGGAATCTGGTTGCAAATGCAGATGAGATTCCATCAGTTTTAGGATCGGACGTTCCTCAGACATTAGGGAAAAATGTTTTTGAGAATGACACTAAAAACAATCAGCCATTAGATCCGGCAGATGTTACGCTTAAAACTACGGCGGCAGATCCAAAAGGATATCTGACTGTTGATGCGGACGGAAACATTGTTTTAGGAGCAAATCCTCCAGCAGGAACTTATGAATTGACATATGAAATCTGCGAGAAACTGAATCCGGACAACTGCAGTTCAAACACTGTTAAAGTAACAGTCGGCTTGCCTGCAATCGATGCTGTTGAAGATGTGATAGCTTCAATCAATGGTAACATTGGAGGAACAACAATTTCATTGACGGCAAACGATAAATTGAACGGAAAAGCGGTAGCGGTTGGAACAGGAGCAGGAGAAGTTAAGTTTGAAATTATCGGTACGCTTCCTGCAGGATTGACATTAAATTCAGATTATACAATTACTGTTGCTCCAAATACGCCAAAAGGAGATTATAAAGTAGAATACAAAATCTGCGAAAATACCAATCCTACGAACTGCGACTCGGTAACTATTACTGTTCCGGTTACGGCAGGAAATCTGGTTGCAAACGAAGATCTTGTGCCTGCAGTTGGAGTAAATATTCCGCAGAAAGTAATCAACGTTTTTGAGAATGATACTAAAGATGGAAATAAATTAGTGCCATCAGATGTAGATCTTAAAGTAATTCAAGCAGATCCAAAAGGATATCTGACTGTAGATGCAGACGGAAATGTTACACTAGCGCCAAATGCACCTGCGGGAGATTATGAATTGACATATACTATTTGTGAGAAATTGAATCCAGATAACTGTGCCTCAAATATTGTAAAAGTAACGGTGACAGAACCAAAAATGACAATTACAGCAGAAAGCTATTGTTCAAATAATGTTCCGTATGTTAATTATACAGTTTCACCAGATAATTTCGTAGCTAATAATTTATTAACTGTTAAATGGATTGATAGCAATAATAATGTAGTAGCAACTCAGACCAATCTGCCATTAAGTGGAAATCTTCTATGGCCAGGAGCAGAAATTGACAGTAACGGAAATGGAATTGATTGGCCAGGATGGATTTTAAATAATGGTATATGGACAGAAGGTGCCGATGGATTTGAAGCTACTAGAAATGGAGTAAAAATCGAGTTTTCATTAAATCCAACTGTTACAGTTTCTGTTGCATATCCGCCTGTTAAACCAGATTGTAATGCACGTCCAACATTTGCTATAAAAGCAAATAATGATGTGGCAGGACCTGTAGATGCTAAGAAAGGAGCAAATGCTACGATTAATATTTTTGAAAATGACTTGTTAAATGGAGTAAAATTCGATCCTTCAGCTGTTATTTTATCAGTTCCGGTTGTTCATCCAAATATTTCATTGAATGCTGATGGTTCAATCAATATAGCGACAAATACACCAGATGGAGTTTACGAATTAACATATCAGATTTGTGAAGCTGCGAATACATCAAATTGCAGTCAGGCGGTGATTAAGATTACTGTTGAGAATAATATTGACTCAGGGCCTCCAACAGCAAATCAAATTACTTTAAATGACGATAATGATGTTCGCGTTGATGGAATTAATGGTTCATTAGAATTTATAAATGTCTTAGACAATGATTTAATAAACGGAAAACCAATAAATCCTGCAGATGTTGTAGTGAAACCTTTAACAGACAGTCCGTATTTTGAATGGAATGAAGACGGTACGGTAAATGTTAAGCCAAATACACCAGGTGGAAATTATGCTTTAACTTATCAGGTTTGTGAAAAAGCTAGTAACACAAATTGTTCTACGGCTGTATTAAATGTTTTTGTAGAAGTGCCTGCTATTTCTGTTATAAAAACAGCAGTTTTCAATGACGAAAATAATAGCGGTTTTGCAAATGCTGGAGAAACAATTACGTACAAATTTACTGTGACAAATACAGGAAATGTACCTCTTGTTGGAATCACGATTAACGATCCGTTGCCAGGAGTAGTCGTTTCTGGACAAGCAATAAACTTAGATGTTAACGAATCTAACAATTCAAACTTTACAGCGGTTTACAAAATCACTCAAGAAGATATTAATAGAGGCAGTGTGAGTAATCAGGCAACTGTAAAAGGAAGCAGTGTAAGAGGAGTTGTAGTTGAAGATCAGTCAGACGATGCAAGCAATAGCGGAGATAATCCAACTGTCTTAGACTTAAATGGATGTTCTATTAAAGTAATGAATGCTTTCTCTCCAAATGGAGACAGCAAGAATGCAAGATTCTATATTAGAGGAATAGAATGTTATCCAGATAATACGGTTGAAGTTTATAACCGTTGGGGAGTTCTAGTTTTCAACATAGATCAGTACAATAATAACGATCGCGTTTTTGTTGGATATTCTAACGGACGTTCAACCGTGAAACAAACAGATGGTCTTCCAGTCGGAACGTATTTCTATATCTTAAAATACAAAGATAGTGCTCAAAAGTCTCATCAAGAATCTGGATACTTATACCTTAATAAATAAAATTGGACTACGGCTTAGTTAGCTCTAAGCCGTTCTAAAGCTTAATAAATGAAAAAGTTAATTTTAGTTTTTATGTTTTTTTCGATTGTGTCACATGCGCAGCAAGATGCGCAGTATACGCAATACATGTATAACACAATCGAAGTCAATCCAGCGTATGCAGGTTCAAGAGGGGCATTAAGCGTTTTTGGTTTATATCGTACACAATGGGTTGGATTAGATGGAGCACCAGAAACAAGTACATTTTCGGTTAATACGCCTTTGAAAAATAGCGATTTAGGACTTGGGGTTTCTTTGGTAAATGATAAAATCGGGCCAACGGTAGAGAATACTTTATCGGCAGATTTGTCTTATACAATTCCAACTTCAGACACATGGAATTTATCTTTCGGGATAAAAGGAACCGCTAATCTTTTTAATATCGATATTAATAAATTGAGTTATGAAGATCAAGACGATCCGCAATTTCAGAATCTTAAAAATAAATTCTCGCCAAATGTTGGAGCTGGACTTTATTTTCATTCAGACAGAGCATATGTAGGATTATCGGTTCCTAATTTTATCGAAACCAACCGTTATGACTCAGATGATGTAGCTATTTTTAAAGAAAAAATCAATTATTATTTAATAGCAGGTTATGTATTTAATCTAGACCGTTTAGAGTACATAAAATTCAAACCCGCTTTAATGACCAAAATGGTAGAAGGAGCTCCTTTGCAAGTCGATGTTTCAGGAAATTTTATGTTCAATGATAAATTTGTTTTAGGACTTGCTTACCGTTGGAGTGCATCTGTTAGTGCAATGGCTGGATTTCAGGTATCAAAAGGAATGTATATAGGTTACGGTTACGATCATGAAACCACACAATTAAGAAAATACAATTCTGGATCTCATGAGATTTTCTTAAGATTCGAGTTCTTTAATAATTACAATAAAATGATATCCCCAAGATTCTTTTAATACAACCTATGAAAGCTAGAAAATTAATATTGATCTTTTTACTGTTTAGTTTTATTTCAAATGTAAATGCACAAAATCCATTTACTACAATGAACATAAAATATGCAGATAAAAAATACGAAGAGTACGCTTACGCAGATGCTATAAAAGTATACGAGACATTGGTAAATTCAGAAACTACTAATGAAGGTGTAATTCAGCGTTTAGCCAATTCATATTATTTTAATGGAGAGTTAAAAAATGCATTAAAATGGTATGAGCAATTATTCGTGATAAACGAAAACCAAGAAGCTGAATATTTGTACAGATATGCCCAATCATTAAAATCGGCAGGAGATTATCGAAGATCTGATGAGATTTTGCAGAAATTCAATCAGAAAGCAACTGCAGAGAAAAGGGCAGATCTTATTAGAAAAGACAAAAATTATTTAGAAGATATAAAAGAAAACTCAGGCCGATTTCAAATAGCCGATGCTGGAGTTAATTCTAGATATTCAGATTACGGAAGTGTAGTTTACAACAATAAAATCGTTTTTACATCTGCGCGCGATACAGGCGGAGTCGTGAAATCCAACTTTCAATGGACAAACAGATCTTTCTCTAGATTATATACAGCCGATTTAATGCCAGATGGAAGTGTTGGAAAGCCAGAACTTTTAGTAAAAAGAAAAAAAGACAATTTTAATGAGTCAAGTCCAATTTTTACAAAAGACGGACGCACTATGTATTTTACCCGAAATAATTTCACAGATGGCAAAAGACGTAGCAACGACAAAAACGTAACCTTATTAAAATTGTACAAAGCAGAATTTATCGATAACGAATGGAAAAATGTTGCAGAACTTCCGTTCAATAGCGATCAATACAGCACGGCACATCCTGCTTTAAGCGTAGACGAAAAAACACTTTATTTTGCATCAGATATGCCGGGAACTTTAGGACAATCGGATATTTATAAAGTAGCGATCAATGAAGACGGAACTTTCGGTACGCCAGAAAATCTTGGACCAACAATTAATACAGAAGCAAGAGAAACTTTTCCTTTTATTTCTGGAGACAACGAATTGTATTTTGCTTCTGACGGACGTCCAGGTTTAGGCGGATTGGATGTTTTTGCTTCTCGTATAAAAGCCAACGGAACTTATGATGACGTTCTAAATGTTGGAGAACCTGTAAATAGCAAACAAGACGATTTTGCTTTTAGCATTGATAGTAAAACCAGAAGCGGTTATTTTTCTTCAAACAGAGAAAACGGACTAGGGATGGATGATATTTACAGATTTACAGAAACTAGAAGATTAATCTGCGAACAAAATTTATCTGGAAATGTTACTGATGCAGAATCAAACGAAATCTTAGCGAATACTTCTCTGACTCTTTTTAATGAAAAATTTGATCCAGTTGGAACAATTACAACAGACGAAAAAGGAAATTATCTTTTTCCTGATTTAAGATGTGGTAAAAAATATACCATTAGAACAGCTAAGAATGATTACAATGCCAAAGAAGTTGTAGTAACTATTAGTAAAGAAAAAGGAGAAACTACTCAATTAATTGCATTAAATAAAGTTTTCAAACCTCTTGCGGCAAAAACGGTAGCAATCAAAAAAGTCGCGATAAGCCCGGTAAAAGTAGGTTCTATAAGAGTAGGTGTAGATATTGCAAAACTATTAAACCTGCCTATGAATTTCTTTGATTTGGGTAAAGCAACCATCAAGAAAACATCAGAACCGCAGTTAATGAAAGTGGTGAATCTTTTAAACGAATATCCAACAATGAAACTTGATATTCGTTCTCATACCGATAGCCGGTCTTCTTCAGAGAGCAATCAGATTCTTTCAGAAAAAAGAGCACAATCAACCAAAAATTGGCTAATTCAAAAAGGAATCAGCGAAGACAGACTAACAGCAAAAGGTTATGGCGAAACGCAATTAGTAAACAAATGTGCAGATGGAGTAAAATGTACAGAAAAACAGCACATGCAAAATAGACGAAGCGAGTTTATTATTGTGGCAATGTAAAACGAACTTCTTTAAATAAAATAAAAACCCTTTTCTAAACTTTAGAAAAGGGTTTTTTAGTTAATCCTTAATAGTAGAATCTCCAGCAAGCAAATAATTAATTTCACTTAAAAATTCAAACTCATGTAAAGGAATTAGCTCAACGATAGTTTCCAAAATAAGACTCACATTTATCGCTCCATTTTTGTTAGTCTCGGAAGTTTTATGAGCGTCTTGCTCTAAAGCTAGAATGCAAAGTTTTAACAGATCAACTATGGCATAACCCAATTCGGCATAGTTCAAAAAACTTATTTGAGCAACATTTGTTTTTGTTTGATCATTTACGGGTTTTAAAGTTCGAAAATATAAAGATGTTAGTTTTTTCAGTTTGTCTGAATTTTTAATTTCATTCGCTTCCATTGTAAGATTTTTTTTAAACAAAAGTAATATTAAATTTTAACATGACATATATGTCGTGTTGTTTTTTGACACAGTTTGATAGATTTGATTTGTGGAAAAGAATAAATACGAGTTAGAAATTGTTAGATTAGGTATATTAATCAAAGAACTCAGACAAAAAGAAAGCATTACACAAGAACAATTATCAACATTGTGCAATGTTGATGTGCGGACTATTCAACGAATTGAAAAAGGAGAACAAAATATTTCCATCAGTTTGCTTTTTTCAATAGCTGATGCATTGAAGATAGAGTCGGCAGCTTTAATCAGTAAAATATTTTTAGAAAATTCATAACTAAAATTATTATTTCCTAAGTCCCAGCGGGACGAAATATTTATAGAAAAGATATTATATCCCATCCAAAAGCCCCAGCGGGGTGATATGTCGCTCCTCTGGAGCTTTTTCTTTTATTATAATTTCTCTACTATAAATATTATGCTCCTTTGAGGCATTCTTAATGGTTATAAAAAAATGAAAAAACTCCACTAGGAGTTTCTGGTTGGTAAACGTTAAAAAATCTAAATTTCTTCAAAAAACAATTCTAAACAAATTCATTCTTTACACTATAAATTTGAAAATCTTAATTTTTGTGTATTATATTTAAAATGAATTAGTTATGTTTTAAAAAATCGATTTCGCTGTAGATCGTGTTTGTTTTTGTTTTAACTTTATAAACCTAAAAATTTTTCATTATGACTGTAGATCAAATACTTAAAGCAAAAGGAAGAAATGTATATTCTATTGTCTCCAATTTAACGGTTTATGATGCGTTAAAAGTTATGGGAGAAAAAAACATTGGAGCAATTTTAATTATTGATGATAACGTTTTAAAAGGAATATTATCTGAAAGAGATTATGCCAGAAAAATTGTTCTGAAGGATAAATCTTCTAAAGAAACTTTTGTTCATGAGATTATGGAAAGTAATGTTTTTACAGTAAAACTTTCAGATAATCTTGAAGATTGTATGGAACTTATGAGCGAAAAAAGAATAAGACACTTGCCTGTTCTCGAAGACGGAATCGTAGTTGGAATCATTTCAATCAGCGATGTAGTGAAGGCAATTATAGAAATTCAAAAAGATACGATCAACCATTTGAATTCTTATATTTCTCAATAAAGCACACCTAAAAACGATAAAAATTCAAACGAGTCCAATTTCTATTGGACTTTTTTATTTATTCGAATAGATTTTAGAAAAAGAAAATGCTAAAAAGATGCCATTTTAAAACAAGACTTATATCTTTGTAAGCTAGAATAAATGCTAAAAAAATGAACAAAGAGAGTAAAAGAAGAGAAGCGTTACTGTACCATGCAGAACCAACTCCAGGAAAAATTCAAGTAGTTCCAACAAAAAAATATGCAACCCAGAGAGACTTATCATTGGCTTATTCGCCAGGAGTTGCAGAACCATGTTTAGAAATCGCGACAAATAAAGAAGACGTTTATAAATATACAGCAAAAGGAAATTTAGTAGCCGTAATTTCTAACGGTACAGCTGTTTTAGGACTTGGAAATATTGGTCCAGAAGCAGGAAAACCTGTAATGGAAGGAAAAGGTTTATTGTTTAAAATTTTCTCAGACATTGATGTTTTTGATATAGAAATCGATACCGAAAATGTTGAAGAATTCATTCAGACTGTAAAAAATATTGCACCAACCTTTGGAGGAATCAATCTGGAGGACATCAAAGCTCCAGAATCTTTTGAGATAGAAAGAAGACTAATCGAAGAATTGGATATTCCAGTAATGCACGACGACCAGCACGGAACGGCAATTATCTCTTCTGCGACTTTAATCAATGCACTTGAATTGGCAGGTAAAAAAGCAGAAGATGTAAAAGTAGTAGTTTCTGGTGCAGGATCGGCAGCGATTGCATGTACAGATTTATATGTTTTACTTGGAGTAAAAGTTGAAAATGTTTTAATGTACAATAGTAAAGGACTTTTAACTAAAGATAATCCTGCACTTTCAGATTTACAATTAAAATATGCAATTGACGGAGCTAAAATTCCTTTGGAAGAGGCAGTAAAAGGCGCTGATGTTTTCATCGGATTATCTTCTGGAGACATTTTATCGCCAGAAATGTTATTAACAATGGCAAACAATCCGATTGTATTTGCAATGGCAAATCCAAATCCGGAAATCGACTATAATTTGGCTGTAGAAACTCGTAAAGATGTTATTATGGCTACTGGACGTTCAGATTTTCCTAATCAGGTAAATAACGTTTTAGGTTTTCCTTATATCTTTAGAGGAGCACTAGACGTAAGAGCGACAAAAATCAATGAAGAAATGAAAATGGCGGCTGTAAAAGCTTTAGCTATTTTGGCAAAAGAACCAGTTCCAGAGCAAGTAAACGTAGCTTACGGTGCAATGAAACTTGGATTTGGACAAGAATATATCATTCCTAAACCTTTCGATCCTAGATTGATTACTGTTGTAGCTCCTGCAGTTGCAAAAGCGAGCAATGGAATCTGGAGTGGCAAAAAATCCTATTACAGACTGGGCAGCTTATGAAGATCATCTTCGTGAGCGTATGGGTAACGACAATAAAATGGTGCGTTTGATTACAAACCGAGCGAAATTAAATCCGAAGAAAATTGTTTTTGCTGAAGCAGATCAATTAAACGTTTTAAAAGCGACTCAAATTGTTTACGAAGACGGAATCGGATTCCCAGTTTTACTAGGAAACAAAGAGCAGATTTTAGATTTAAAAGCAGAATTAGGTTTTGATGCCGATTTAGAAATTATCGATCCAAAAACTGATGAGGAAGCCGTAAGACGTAACAAGTTTGCAAAATCATTCTGGGAAGCTAGAGGAAGAAGAGGTGTTTCTAAATTAGACGCTGAAAAATTCATGCGCGAAAGAAACTATTTTGCGAGCAATGATGGTTAACGAAGGAGAGGCAGATGCAGTAGTAACGGGATATTCTAGAAGTTATCCTTCAGTAGTTAAGCCAATGCTTCAGTTAATAGAAAAAGCACCTAATGCTTCTTTAGTGGCAACTGCAAACATGATGCTTACTTCTCGTGGGCCAATGTTCTTATCAGATACAGCAATAAACATTAATCCATCTGCACAAGATTTGATTAATATTGCTATTATGACTGCAAAAACAGCAAAAATGTTTGGAATTGAGCCAGTTATAGCAATGGTTTCGTTCTCAAATTTTGGGTCTTCAACTAGCGAAAGTACTTCAAAAGTTAGAGAAGCTGTAGCTTACTTGCACAAAAACCATCCAGAGTTAATTGTTGATGGAGAAATTCAAGCAGATTTTGCTTTAAATCCAGAAATGCTTCAAGAGAAATTCCCATTTTCTAAATTAGCAGGAAAAAAAGTAAATACATTGGTTTTCCCTAATTTAGAATCAGCAAATATCACTTACAAATTGTTAAAAGAATTGTATAAAGTGAATTCAATTGGTCCAATCATGATGGGTATGGGTAAACCAGTTCACATTTTCCAATTAGGCGCTAGCGTTGAAGAAATGGTTAATATGGTCTGCTATTGCTGTTATTGATGCACAAGAAAAAGAAAGTAAAAAGAATAAAATAGCACAATAAACGTTCTAGCAAGGATTGAACAAATTTGTCGTAGTTTTATGGCATTTTTGTTATATTTGATACTAAGAAATTACATTTATGATAGCACATTTGCAGGGAAGATTAGTAGAAAAGAATCCTACAGAAGTAGTAATTGATTGTGGAGGAGTTGGTTATCAGGTAAATATATCGCTACATACCTTCTCCTTAATTCCAAATTCTGAAAATATAAAATTGTATACGCATCTTCAAATTAAAGAAGATGCGCATACTTTATATGGTTTCGCCGAAAAATCTGAGCGAGAAATTTTTAGAATGTTGCTTTCTGTTTCAGGAATTGGAGCAGGAATTGCAAGAACAATGCTTTCGTCAATAGAACCAAAGCAAATTATAAACGCCATCGCATCTGGAGATGTGGGCGTAATCCAGTCTATAAAAGGGATTGGAAACAAAACAGCACAAAGAGTTATACTTGATTTAAAGGAAAAAGTTGTTAAATTGTACGATATTGACGAAGTTTTTGCTGTCCAAAACAATAGAAATCGAGATGAAGCGTTATCTGCTCTAGAAGTATTAGGTTTTGTTCGAAAAGCTTCTGAAAAAGTGGTAGAAAGAATTGTCAAAGAAGATCCTGAAGCTACCGTTGAAACAATTATCAAAAAGGCCTTAAAAAGCTTATAAATTTCATTTCATATAAAAGAATTCTATGCGTAAAATTTGTATTTTGTTGCTGGTATTGCTCTGCGGTAATGTTTTGCGTGCACAGATTACACCACCGGCACAAGATACAACTAAAACTCAGTTTTCGGTTGGTAAGATTGAGATTGGAGATCCTCCAACTGTGCTTTCTGCCTACAGGTACGATCCTATTACAGATCGTTATATCTACACCAACTCAGTAGATGGTTTCTCTATCAATTACCCTTTAATTTTAACTCCAAAAGAATATGAAGATTTAGTTCTAAAAGAATCCAGAAGAGATTACTTTAGAAAAAAATCTGATGCTATTGACGGTAAAAAAAATGGAGCTGAGGCAGCCAAAAAGATTTGTTGCCAAGATATTACATCAATTCAAGTTTATTTGAAAGTATTTTTGGCGACAATACTATAGATGTAAAGCCCACAGGATCAGTAGAAATGGACTTGGGTATGCGTTACACTAAACAAGACAACCCTTCATTCTCTCCAAGAAATAGATCTAGTTTAACTTTTGATTTTGATCAAAGGATCAGTATGAGTTTAATGGGGAAAGTGGGAACTCGTTTGGAAGTAAATGCCAACTATGATACACAATCGACATTTGCTTTTCAGAATTTATTTAAACTTGCTTACACACCTTCAGAAGATGATATTGTTCAGAAAGTTGAGGTAGGTAATGTGAGCATGCCTTTAAATAGTACCTTAATTCGAGGTGCACAAAGTTTATTTGGTGTAAAGGCTCAGCCGCAATTTGGTAAGACAACTGTTACAGGAGTTTTCTCAGAACAAAAGTCTCAGACTAAAAGTATAGTCGCAGAAGGTGGAGGAACAGTCCAAAACTTTGATTTATTTGCATTAGATTATGATAATGATCGACATTTCTTCTTATCGCAATACTTTAGAAATAAATACGACGCTTCTCTTAAAAATTATCCATTAATTGATAGCCGTGTTCAAGTTACAAGAATCGAAGTATGGGTTACCAATAAGCAAAATAGAGTAAGTACATCAAATAACAATTTAAGAAATATTATTGCGCTTCAGGATTTAGGAGAAGGGCAAGTTTCTGGTGTTCCAGATAATCAAGTTGTTGTAATTACAGATCCAGTTGGCTTTTTTAATAATCCTATAGATTCTCCAACTGATAATACGAATAACAAATATGATCCTGCAGCTATTGGAAAAGGTGGAAGTTATTTAAATTCTAATATTAGAGAAATTGTAACAGCAAAATCTGGATTTAATAACGCCAATACAAACGAGGGAACTGATTATTCTATTCTAGAGAATGCGAGAAAATTAACTACAAATGAATTTACTTTTAATGCACAATTGGGTTACATTTCATTACAGCAAGCTGTTTGGCTAACGATGAAATTTTAGCAGTTGCATTTGAATATACTGTTGGAGGAAAAACATACCAAGTAGGAGAGTTCGGTAGTGATGGTGTAGATGCAACTGTAGTTACAGGAAACAACAGTTCTAATCAAGCAATCGTAACACAAAGTTTGGTTTTGAAAATGCTGAAAAGTAGTTTGACAAATGTTCAAAATCCAGTTTGGAACTTGATGATGAAAAACGTTTATCAAATTCCTCAAGCTTATCAAATCAAACAAGAAGATTTTAGACTTAATATTCTATATACCGATCCTTCGCCAATAAATTATATTACGCCTGTTCAAGGAACTCTTTTTCCAGATGATGATCCTACAAACCCTAATCCAAGTAATTATTATATTACTAAAACACCATTATTAAATGTTTTTAACTTAGATCAGTTAAACTATACTAATGACCCGCAAAAGGGAGGAGATGGTTTCTTCGATTATGTTCCGGGAGTAACTGTTGATGTACAGAATGCAAGAATTATTTTTACAACTAAAGAGCCTTTTGGTGAGCTTTTGTTTAAAAAATTACAAACTACAAATTCTGGAGAAAGCTATAATGATCCAACTACATACAACGCGAATCAAAAGAAGTATGTATTTAGAAACATGTATAGGAATACCCAAGCTGGTGCACTGCAGGATAGTGATAAAAACAAATTCTTATTGCGAGGAAAATATAAATCTTCTGGAAGTAATGGTATTCCTATTGGAGCATTCAACGTTCCGCAAGGGTCTGTTGTTGTAACCGCAGCAGGACGTGTTCTTGTAGAAGGTATTGATTATAGTGTGGATTATCAATTAGGAAGAGTACAGATATTAGATCCTTCGCTTCAAGCTTCAAATACTCCAATTGAGGTTTCTTTAGAAAACAATTCAATCTTTGGTCAGCAAACCAGAAGGTTTATGGGATTTAATATCGAACATAAAATTTCTGAAAAATTTGTTGTTGGAGGTACTTTCTTAAAAATGACAGAACGTCCTTTTACTCAAAAATCAAGTTATGGGCAAGAATCTGTAAATAATACTATTTTTGGTTTTAACGGAAATTATTCAACCGAAGTTCCGTTTTTGACAAGATTGGCCAATAAACTGCCAAATATAGATACAGATGTTCCTTCTAATCTTTCTATTCGTGGAGAAGTCGCATTTTTGAAACCAAATGCTCCAAAGGCAAGTGATTTTGAAGGAGAAGCTACTATTTATATTGATGATTTTGAAGGTACTCAGACCACAATTGATATGAGATCTGCTTATGCATGGAGTTTGGCTTCAACACCATTTATTAATTCTGCTACAGATAATACTTTTAATGCCAACTCAAATACGCTAGAGTATGGCTATAAGCGTGCTAAATTGTCGTGGTATAGTATCGATCCGATTTTCTATACTTCAAAACCATCTGGAGTTTCAAACGATGATTTATCTTTAAATACAACAAGAAGAATTTATAGTAAAGAACTTTATCCAAATACAGATATTGCACAAGGACAAATTCAGGTTATTAATACGCTAGATTTAACATACTATCCATCAGATAGAGGACCTTATAACAATAATCCTAATTTTAGTTCTAGTCCCGCTTCAGCCAATTTTGGAGGAATTATGCGTGCACTAAACTCTACAAACTTTGAGCAAGGAAATGTCGAATACATTCAGTTTTGGGTGCTTGATCCTTATGTTGGAACAGGGCAGGCTCAGGGAAATAATAATGGAAAAATTTATTTCAATTTAGGAGAGGTTTCTGAAGACGTTCTTAAAGATGGAAGAAAGCAATATGAAAATGGTTTAGGTCCAGATCAGGTAATGGTTAATCCACAGCCAATTTGGGGAGATGTACCTGCTTCTCAGTCTTTAATTTATGCTTTTGATACCAATGCAGATAATCGTAAAAATCAAGATGTTGGTTTAGACGGTTTGCCAGATGCAAGAGAAGGGTCAATTTATACTAATTATGCGGGAGAGGCAGATCCTGCAGCGGACAACTATAAATATTTTCTAAATACAGAAGGAGGAGTATTACAACGTTATAAGCAATATAACGGAACTGAAGGAAACTCTGCTGTAAGTATTGATGATCCAAACCGTGGGTCGACAACTCTTCCAGATGTTGAAGATATCAATCGTGATAATACCATGAGTACAATCAATGCTTATTATGAATATAGTATTGATGTAAGACCAGGTATGCAGGTTGGAGAAAATTATATTACAGATATTAGAGATGTTCAAAATGTAGACCTTCCAAACGGAAGCACAACTAATGCAAGATGGATTCAGTTTAAAATTCCTGTTTCAAAACCTCAAAACACTATTGGAAATATTACCGATTTTAGATCGATTCGTTTCATGCGTATGTTTATGACTGGATTTAATGATCAAATGACGGTTCGTTTCGGAGCTTTAGATTTAGTTAGAGGAGAATGGAGAAAGTATACAGGAACATTAGACGCAAACGATACAAATCCTGATGATGATGGAACTCAATTTGATGTTGCCGCTGTAAATATTCAGGAAAATGGAACAAAATGTCCTGTAAATTATGTTATTCCACCAGGTGTTCAGAGAGAGCAGTTGTACAATAACAATACAATTATCAACCAAAATGAGCAATCTTTAGCATTGCGAATAGGAGGCGGAGGATTAGAATATCAAGATTCTAGAGCAGTTTTCAAAAATGTAAGTGTTGACATGCGTCAATATAAAAAATTAAAAATGTTCCTTCACGCGGAATCACTTCCAAATGAAACGCAACTTTTAGATGACGAGATGATCGGATTTATTCGTTTTGGTAACGATTTTACCCAGAACTTTTATCAAATCGAGATTCCGTTAAAAGTAACAAGAACAGGCGGATCTTGTACAATTAGTCCAGATCAGGTTTGGCTTGAAGAAAACAATATTGATGTTGCTCTGTCATTATTGACAAGAATGAAGGTTCTAGGAATGAATATCGATATTAATTCTCCAAAAAGAGATATAAATGGTATTTATTATCCTGACCGAGATCCTGATGTAGAAGGAGGTGACCAAGATGGAAAGTTAACTTTAGGTATTAAAGGAAATCCGAATTTTGGTTTGGTTCGAAATTTAATGGTCGGAGTAAAAAGTGCGACAAACCATAAAGATATTATGGGAGAGGTTTGGTTTAACGAACTTCGTATGTCTGATTTGGAAAATAAAGGAGGTATGGCAAGCATTGTTGAATGTTGATACCAATATGGCCGATTTGATGACATTGTCTGCTTCTGGTAAAAAGAGTACAATTGGTTTCGGTTCTCTTGAACAAGGAGCCAATGAAAGAGATCGTGAAGATATTCAGCAGTACAACATCGTAACAAACATAAATTTAGGAAAACTGCTTCCTCCAAAATGGGGTATTAATCTTCCATTTAATTACGCAATTGGAGAAGAGGTTATAACGCCAGAATACGATCCTTTTAATCAGGATATCAAGTTAGATCAATTGATTAAAGAAACTACAGATCCGGCAGAAAAAGAAAATATTAGAACGCGAGCAATAGATTATACTAAGCGTAAAAGCATCAACTTTATTGGTGTAAGAAAGGATAGAGCACCAGAACAGAAACCGCATGTTTATGATGTAGAAAACTTCACGTTCTCTCAATCTTATAATCAAGTAGAACGACATGATTATGAAGTTGCTAATTATGAAGATCAGCAGTCTAATACTTCTGTTAATTATGCTTATACTTTCCAACCTAAAGAAGTGGTTCCGTTTAAGCAAACCAAATTCATGAAAACAAGTGATTATTGGAAATTGTTAAGTGACTTTAATATTAATTATCTTCCTTCGAATGTTTCATTTAATACTAATATTTTAAGACAGAGCAACAGTCAGCAATATAGACAAGTTGAAGAAGGTATTGGACTAGATCCGCTATATAGAAGAAACTTTGCGTTTAATTACCAATATGGTTTTGGATTTAATTTGACAAAATCATTAAAATTAAACTATACAGCAGCGTCTAATAATATTGTAAGAAACTTTTTGAACGACGATAATACGCCAAAACAGGATTTTAATATTTGGGACGATTATTTTGATATTGGTATACCAAACCAGCATTTGCGACAATTGGTTTTAAATTATGATATTCCAATTAATAAAATTCCAATATTTAGTTTTGTAAAAGCGACTTATTCTTATACGGCAGATTACAACTGGCAAAGATCTTCAACGGCACTTTCTCAATATGTCGATGATAATGGAGTATCATGGGATTTAGGAAATACAGTGCAAAATGCGAATTCGAATACATTGTCAACAACATTAAATATGAATACGCTGTATAAATATTTAGGATTGACGCCAGGAGGAAAACCAGCAAAACCTAAGCCTGTGGCACCACCAAAACCAGGTGAGAAAATTGTAAATACAGCTAAACCAGTTACGAGTAGTAATCCTTTTTATGATGGTTTGATTGGAGTTTTGACCAGTATTAAAAATGTTCAAATTAACTATACTAAAAATAGTGGTACAGTTTTACCAGGTTATATTCCGGAGTAGGTTTCTTTGGCACATCTAAACCTTCGTTAGGATTCGTATTTGGTAGTCAGGATGATGTGCGTTTTGAAGCGACTAAAAACGGATGGTTGACTAGTTATCAAAACTTCAACCAAAACTTTACACAGGTAAGTAATAAACTTTTGAAAGTAACGGCCAATGTAGATTTATTGCCTGATTTGAAAGTTGATTTGGCTATGGATCGTGCTTATTCTGAAAATTCATCAGAACAATATAGTGTAGATCAAAATACAGGCGAGTATATGCCATTGTCACCATACAGTTACGGAATGTTTTCTATTTCTACAGTTTTGATTAAGACGGCTTTTTCAACAAGTACAGAAACAGAATCAGCGGCGTTTGATGATTTTAGAAGCAATCGTTTAGTTATTGCAAATCGTTTGGCAGAACAACATTATGGTGGAGCAGAAATTCCTAGGTACGGAGATGTAAATAATCCAATTCCTGATGAATCAGATCCGAATTATAAAATTTATGTAGCCAATGAAGGTTATCCTATTGGTTTTTCAAAAAGTAATCAAGCTGTATTATTGCCTTCATTCATGGCGGCTTATACAGGGAAAGACGCTTCAAGCAGTTCGACAAGTATTTTTAGAAGTTTCCCTATTCCGAACTGGAATGTAAAATATAATGGTTTAATGCGTTATAAGTATTTCAAAGACCATTTCAGACGTTTTTCGTTACAGCATAATTATAGAGCATCTTACACCATTAGCCAGTTTAGATCAAATTTTGATTATTTAGAAAATCCAAACGGTCAGGATGTAAACACGAATTTCTTTAATAAAACAATCATGTCTAACGTCAATTTAGTAGAACAGTTTAGTCCTCTTATTCGAGTTGATTTTGAGTTGAAAAACTCATTCCGTTTATTAACAGAAGTTAAAAAAGACCGTGCTTTGTCTATGAGTTTCGATAATAATTTATTGACAGAAGTAAGAGGAGTAGAATATGTTGTAGGGCTAGGGTATCGCTTTAAAGATGTAATTATTTCGTCGAGATTAGCAGATAATCCTACTGGAATTATTAAAAGTGATATCAACATAAAAGCTGATTTTTCATATAGAAATAATGAAACTTTGGTTCGATATTTAGATTACGATAATAATCAGTTGGCAGCGGGACAGAATATCTGGACTCTAAAATTAACGGCCGATTATGCTTTCAGTAAAAACTTAACAGCAATATTCTATTATGATCATTCGTTCTCGAAAGCAGTTATTTCGACTTCTTTCCCTTTAACGAATATCAGATCAGGTTTCACACTTCGTTATAATTTCGGAAATTAAATTTTAGTTTCTAAACTAGATTTCATTAGAAGATTATTACATTTGTGGCTTAAATTTTAAATTATCAATTTTCAAACACAACTATTATGAGCATACCAGCAAATTTAAAGTACACAAAAGATCACGAATGGGTTAGCATCGAAGGAGATGTTGCAACTGTAGGAATTACTCATTTTGCACAAAAAGAGTTAGGAGATATCGTGTATGTTGAGGTAGAAACTTTAGATCAGACACTTTCAAAAGATGAAGTTTTTGGAACTGTTGAGGCTGTAAAAACAGTTTCTGATTTATTTTTACCATTAACAGGTGAAATCATTGCTTTTAATGAAGATTTAGAAAGTGCTCCTGAAACTGTAAATTCAGATCCTTATGGAGCTGGATGGATGATTAAAATAAAAATTGCTGATGCTTCAGAAATTGATACTTTATTATCTGATCAAGCTTATAAAGATTTAATCGGTGCCTAAACAACTCTTGTTAATTTGGGCAATTATTTGCTCTGGAATCATTACTTATTTTTGTCTGACAGATTCTAGTAATATACCAGCAATTAATTTTCCAAGCATTGATAAAATTGTACATTTCTGTTTTCATTTTGGTTTTACAATTTCATGGATTTTGTTTTTCAAAAAAGAATTAAAAGGAAAAGATGCAGACGATTATAAAGCTTATTTGATTTCGTTTATATTTTCTGTTTTTTTTGGAATTACAATCGAAATTCTTCAAGGTGCTCTTACCGCAACAAGAGCCTCAGATGTTACAGATGTTTTGGCAAATGCGCTTGGTGCCCTTGCAGCGGTTTTTTCTGCAATCGGATTTAAAAGGCAAATCGATAAAATATAAATTAAGAACCCACCTCGGTGGGTTTTTTATTACAAGAAAATCAAGCACTTAAAAAGCTGTTTTTTTCAATTTAAAATGTACTTTTGTGCTGGTTTTCTGCAACTTCAATCAAAATGAACGTAAAGCAATATTTAGACTCAACGTATTTAAAAACTGCATCGCAAGCTGGTCTTTCAGAAGCGGAAAATACTATTGTAGTTAAAAATGCAATTGAAGAAGCAATTCAAGAAGGTTTTAAGTTGATTATGATTCGACCAGAATATGTTTCTCTGGCAAAAAAAATGATCATAGAAGCCAATTCTGTTTTGTTAGTTGGTACAGTGATTGATTTTCCAGAAGGAAAATCAAATCTGGAGACCAAAATTAAGGAAGCAAACGAGGCCATTGAAAATGGAGCAGACGATTTAGATTTTGTTTGTAACTATGAAGCGTTTAAGAATGGTGATCTTGATCTGGTAAAAAAAGAAGTCTTAATTGGAACACAGATCGGATTGGCAAATGATAAAACAGTAAAATGGATTATCGAAATTGCCGCCCTAACAGATAAAGAAATTATTCAGTTATCTGCCTTAATAAAACATGTTGTAGTATCAAATTTTAAAGAAGATGATTTTGATGCTGTTTTTGTGAAATCCTCAACAGGTTTTTACAAAACAGATAATAATTTGCCAAATGGAGCAACCGTTCCAGCAATAATAATGATGCTTGAAAATGCCTCGCCACTTTCAGTAAAAGCAGCAGGCGGAGTTCGTTCATTTGAAGAAGCCGCAGAAATGATTCGTTTAGGAGTAAAACGTATTGGCACTTCGGCCGCAAAAGCAATTGCAAACGGAGAAATTTTCCCAAATCAATATTAAATAAATACCCAAATTTTAAGTGAATAAGTTTTTTTTGTCCCTTGTTTTAATTTCTACGTTCTTTATTGTTTCTGCTCAGCAAAATAGTAATTCTTCAGTTCAGCCTGGTTTCTCTGCAGAGAAATTTCCAGTTTTTCCTAATTGCGAAAATTTAGAAGCTAAAAAATTAGAAAATTGTTTCTATAAAGAGGTTCAAGATTTTGTATTCAACAATTTTCAGGTTCCTCAAAAATTAAAAGAAAATAATTATAAAGGAGCAGTAAAATTACTTTTTGAAGTAAATGCAGAAGGAGAATTTAAAGTGATTTATGTTTCTACCGAAACAGAAGAATTGTCAGAAGAGGCAAAAAGAGTATTTGGAGCATTTCCAAAAATTAAGCCATCAACTTATAACGGAAAACCAACTTATTCTAAATACACAATTTCTATTGATATTCCTCTAAAAAGTTCAGCGCAGCTTGAGGCAGAAGCTTTGGCAGCAAGAGAAATTGAAAAACAGGTAGAAAAACCAATGACAGAATTGGATAGTATTGTGTATAAAAAGTACCGTAATCCGGAGTTTGATAGTCATTTAAATATTCCATTTTCTCATAGTTATTATTCACAATTTGATGCGGAAATGAATCAAGTAGGAAGTAATAATCATACCGCATCTAAACCTTATACATATGCTGAGGTTTCAAAGTACTATAATTTAAGAGCAGTTAATGAGTCGCTGCAGAAAAAAACTTCAACTTGGCTGGGAAGAAAATGGTGGAATGAAAATTTAGTGCAGATTCAGGGAGAAGATTATTGGTTTACTTTAAATCCAATTGTAGACTTGCAAATGGGTAAAGCTTCAGATCTTGATGCATCTTACACTTATGTAAATACTAGAGCGCTAAACTTTAGAGGAGGTTTGGGGAAGCAGATTAACTTTACGACTACATTTTTTGAAAGCCAAGGAAGATTTGCGGGTTATTTTAATGATTACGCAGAATCTATCAAACCTTCTGGAGGAAATCCAGCTATAATTCCAGGAATTGGAATTGCGAAAAGGTTTAAAACAGATGCTTACGATTTTCCTTTAGCGGAAGCGAATATTACTTTTGCGCCAGGTAAAATTTTTGATTTCCAATTAGGTTATGGACGAAATTTTATAGGAGACGGTTACCGTTCTTTGTTGGAAAGTGACGGAGCAAGCCCATATCCGTATTTTAAGATTAATACCAAATTTTGGAAAATTAAGTATACCAATACATATATGTGGATGAAAGACGTTCGTCCAGAAGTAACAGAGGGAGGAACATATGCAACAAAATTTATGGCAAATCACTATTTGAGCTGGAATGTTTCAAATAGAGTAAACTTAGGTTTTTTTGAATCTGTAGTTTGGACTAACACCAATAATAGAGGTTTTGATGCTAATTTTATTAACCCGATTATTTTTTATAGAGCAGTTGAGTTTGGTTCTTCATCAAAAAGTGGAAATGCGCTTTTAGGAATAACGGGTAAATACAAATGGAATAATAGCATAAATCTTTATTCACAATTCTTGATCGATGAATTTTCTGTTTCTGATGTTGGCGCAGGAAATCAAAGCTGGAAAAATAAATTCGGATTTCAGCTGGGAGCAAAATATTTCAATGCATTTAACGTAAAAGATTTGTTATTGCAGGTTGAGTTGAATAACGTACGTCCTTATGTATACTCGCATAGTGCTGTTATTACAAATTACGGGCATAACAATCAGAGTGTGGGGCACCAATGGGGAGGAAATTTTAAAGAGCTTGTAGCAATTGCAAGATACCATAAAGGTCGTTGGCTTGCAGACGCGAAACTAACTGTTGGAACAAGAGGTTTGGACTTTGATACTACAGAAGATTCGTATAATTATGGAAGTAATATTTATAAAAGTTACGATGTAAACCGCCCATATGACACAGGTGTGAAAATTGGACAAGGAAACAAGACTAATGTTTTTATTGCAGATATTCAAGGAGGATATTTAATTAATCCGATGACAAACTTGAAGCTGTTTGGAAGTTTAATCTATAGAAATTTTGATCCGACACAAGAAACAGCAACAACTTTTAAGCAAAGTACTACTTGGTTTAGTATCGGATTACGTTCGGATATTTTCAACTGGTATTTTGATTACTAGTTTTTAATAAGATTTTTCGAAATAATAGTGTTAAAGAATGCTGAGATCTTAATTTGTATAGGTTTTATTGAAAAAAATCTATTTTTATAGGCTTAAATTCTACAATCTAATTTGTACATTTGCACCACTCAAAAAAAATACACAAAATACAACGGTATTGAACGCCGCAAAAAATACATTATCACTCAAATCAATATTTCTAGATTTTAAAGAGATTACTAAAGCTGGTTTAGCTATTAGTGTGTTGTTTTCTTCTATTGTCGCATATTTATTAGGAGTGGATTCAGAGCATCCTTTTAAATGGAGTGTTTTGGCTGTTTTGGCGGTTGGAGGTTACTGCATGGTAGGAGCTTCAAATGCTTTTAATCAAGTAATCGAAAAAGATATCGATTCTTTAATGGATCGTACCAAAAACCGTCCAGTTCCCTCTGGTCGTATGTCTCCAACAGTAGCTTTGTTAGTGGCAAGTTTGCTTACTATTATTGGTATTGCACTTTTATACACGATAAATGCTAAGTCGGCAATGTTTGTCGCAATTTCTATATTTCTTTATACAAGTGTTTATACACCATTAAAAACAGTAACTTCGTTGTCTGTTTTTGTTGGAGCATTTCCTGGTGCAATTCCGTTTATGTTGGGGTGGGTAGCAGCAACAGGCGAATTTGGTATCGAAGCAGGAACTTTATTTTTAATTCAATTCTTTTGGCAGTTTCCTCATTTCTGGTCTATCGGGTGGTTTTTGTATGAAGATTATGAGAAAGCAGGAATTTTTATGCTTCCAACAGGTAAAAAAGACAAAGGAACTGCATTGCAAATTATATTGTACACAATTTGGCTTATCATAGCATCGTTATTACCTGTATTAGGTTTTACAGGGCAATTATTTATTTCTCCAATTGCAGCAGTTTTAGTGTTTCTATTAGGGATTTGGATGCTTTTTTATGCAGTTCGTTTGTATAAGTTAAGAACCGCAAAAGCTGCGAGAACATTAATGCTTGTAAGCGTTTCGTATATTTCGCTTTTACAAATTGTATTTATAGTAGATAAATTTTTAAGATAGTTGTTATGGAAATGACATTGAAAACAAATGAAGAACAAGTAAGAAAGTCAAAATCAGCAAAACTGATTCTGCTTTTTGCAATGGTTAGTATGACCATGATGTTTGCTGGTTTAACAAGTGCATTTGTGGTAAGCAAATCAAGAGCAGATTGGTTGAAGAATTTTGAACTTCCTTCGGCATTCTATTGGAGTACTGCAGTAATTATAGCTTGTAGCGTTACTTTTTATTTGGCAAAAAAAGCTATTCAGAAAGACAATAGAAACGCAGTTACAGGATTGCTTCTTGGAACTTTGGCTTTAGGAGTTTTATTTGTGGTATTACAATTCAAAGGATTTGGACAAATCGTTTCTGAAGGGTATTACTTTACGGGAGAAGGTAGTTCAATTACTACAACTTTTCTTTATGTTGTAACAGTTACACACTTGTTACACTTAGCTGGCGGATTAATTTCACTTTTAATTATAATTTATAATCATTTTAAACAAAAATACAATTCGACTCAAACTCTTGGTATAGAACTAGGTGCGATGTATTGGCACTTTTTGGATTTATTATGGGTATATTTATTTTTATTTTTATATTTCTTTAAATAAGAAAAAAACGTAAATTTGGGAACTTTTTAACGAATATCTTTTATGGGAGCGACAGTTACTACTGCAAACAACGACGAAAAAACTTGGGGAGGCGGTCACAATGAGCCTTTAGGAGCAAGTTATGGTAAAATGATGATGTGGTTTTTTATCGTATCAGATGCCTTAACATTCTCTGGATTTCTAGGAGCTTATGGTTTTTCTAGATTTAAATTTATTGAAACTTGGCCTTTGGCTGATGAAGTGTTCACTCACTTCCCATTTATGCATGGTGTTGCGGCCCCAATGTATTATGTAGCATTAATGACTTTTATTTTGATCTTTTCTTCTGTAACAATGGTACTAGCTGTTGACGCAGGACACCAATTGAAAAAGACAAAAGTTGCAATCTACATGTTTTTAACTATTATTGGAGGTTTAATTTTCGTTGGTTCTCAAGCTTGGGAATGGAAAAACTTCATTAAAGGTGAATACGGAGCAGTTGAAACAGTTGGAGGTAGCTTACTTCAGTTTGTGGACAAAGATGGTAAAAGAGTAGCTTTAGCTGATTTTGCTGTTAAATTGCCAGAACAAAGAGAAGCTTTAACTAGAAGCCATTCAACTTGGTTTATGGAAGATGCTGAATCTCTTCCTACTTATACAGTTGCTGAAGTTCAGGCTGGTTTTAAAGCTCACCCTGAAATTTTAATTAGAACAGAAAAACTTACAGATAAAAAACAGAAAACAATCTTATCAAGAGAAGAGTCTGAAAAACATTTAGCTACTGCTAAATATGTAGTAGAAGGTGCTAACTTGATCAGAAACGAGTACGGTAATAAATTATTTGCTGATTTCTTCTTCTTCATTACAGGTTTCCACGGATTCCACGTATTCTCTGGAGTTATTATCAATATCATTATTTTCTTTAATGTATTGTTAGGTACTTACGAGAAAAGAAGAAGCTACGAAATGGTAGAAAAAGTTGGATTATACTGGCACTTCGTAGATTTAGTTTGGGTATTTGTATTTACAGTTTTCTACCTAGTTTAATTTTAGAATTTAATTATTATGTCACACGAGCACGTATCAAATACAAAAAGAATCTGGTTTGTTTTCGGATTACTTTCAGTAGTTACTACAGTTGAAGTTATCTTAGGTATCTACAAACCTGGAGCATTAGAATTTACTCATTTTGTTGGTTTAAATCTGTTAAACTGGATTTTCTATATCCTTACAGTTTTCAAAGCATATTATATTGTATGGGCATTTATGCACATGGAAGGTGAAAAAAGCAACCTTAGATGGTCTGTAGTTTCTCCTGTTATCTTCCTAGTTTTATATTTATTGTTTATTCTGTTAACAGAAGGACATTATATTTATGGGGTTTTTAAAGATTCTACTATTAAATGGAATTTTTAACATGATATTAATTCGAAAAGAAGCTCCGATTAACGGAGCTTTTTTTATTTTTGTACCTCAATAATTCTCCGTTAATACAATGAAAAAAAATATAGTTCTCTTTGTACTTTTTGTATTGCCAATTGTAGCGTATTTGTTTTTTGCTTCTGGTGTAAATAGTTTTACAACACTTCCGGTAATAACTCCCAAAGTAGCCGATTTTGGGGATTGGAATTCATTAAACGGAAAAAAAATCTCCCTTGATAAAAAGATTACGGTGCTAGGTTTTGCCGGTACAAACATTCTTGAAAATAGAGGTAACTATTTTAATTTGAATGAGAAGATCTACAAACGTTATAATGGTTTCGAAGATCTTCAGTTTGTTGTTCTTTGCCCAATAGGCACGGAGAAAGAAGCGCAAAAAATTGTTGATGCATTATCTCCTTTTACCGATGTTAAAAATTGGAATTTTGTATTTGCTTCAAAAGAGGATATTCAGAAATTTTACAACGGTTTGCATTTAAAAGAAAAATTAAATGGAGATCTTGGGACTTCTAATGTTTACATCATCGATAAAGAGCGTAATCTAAGAGGAAGGAAAGATCCAAAAGAATATAAAGAAGGATATGATACTTTTCATCCATCTGAGTTGAGTAATGAAATGCTGGATGATTTCAAGATCATTTTATACGAATACCGCGCAGCATTAAAAAAGAATCATAACGCTACAAAGCAACTTTAAAAATCATTTTTATATGTTTAAAAACAAATCATATATCGGAATCTCTTTTATCATTCTGATTTTTGGGATTTATGCTATTCCTAAAATTGTTGATCGAGTTAAAAACGGTGACGTTGTAAAAGGAAATCGTTTGGATAATGTTGGGGCAAAAACTTCAAAAGACACTAAGCTTTTGACAATTGGTTCAGCTCCAAAATTTGAATTGACAAATCAGGACAATGTCAAAATCTCAAATGAAACGTATAAGGGAAAAGTGTATGTTTTGGAATTTTTCTTTACAACTTGCCCTTCGATCTGTCCAAAGATGAACATGAGCATGTTGGAGATTGAAAAGACTTTTTTTGGCAATCCTAATTTTGGAATTGTTTCTATTACAATCGATCCAAAACATGATACTCCGCAAGTTTTAAAAGATCATGCTAAGTTACTTGGAGTGAAATCTTCAAACTGGAATTTCTTGACTGGAGATAGAAATGTAATTATGGATTTGTCAAATAAAGGTTTTAATCTTTATGCAGGAGAAAATGATAAAGTGAGTGGTGGATTTGAGCACTCAGGTTTGTTTGCTTTGATTGATAAAGACGGAAATATTCGTTGCAGAAAAGACGAGTTCGGAAATCCGAACATTTATTACGATGGTTTAGATAAAAAAGGTGTACGTGATATTCAAGAGGATATTAAAATTTTATTAGCAGAATAATGGAAGATAATAATTTAGAGAAAAAATATAACAAGTTTATTATTGCGGTTTCAATTGTAATTCCGGTTGTAGTAGCAATTTTGTTTGGGGTTAAGCTTAAGGATTTTGGTTACAATGTTGAGCCATTGTCAATGTTGCCTCCAATTTATGCTACAATTAATGGTTTTACAGCTGTAGTTTTGGTTGTCGCTGTTTTGGCTATAAAAAAAGGAAACCAGAAACTTCATGAGCGATTAATGACTTTGGCTATTGCTCTGTCTGTTGCATTTTTGGTAATGTATGTGGCGTATCACATGACTTCGGATTCTACTAAATTTGGTGGAGAAGGTGCTATACGTTATATCTATTTCTTTATTCTTGTAACACATATTTTATTGTCGATTGCTATTATTCCGCTTGTTTTAATAACGTATGTAAGAGCGCTTGCGCAGCGTTTTGACAGACATAGAAAAATAGCTAAAATCACTTTTCCGCTTTGGCTGTATGTCGCGGTAACAGGAGTAGTGGTTTACTTAATGATTTCACCATATTATGTTTACTAAAAAAAATAATTTTCAAATCGTAAAATCCAAGTTCCAAGTTTTGTTTTTTGGAATTTGTTTTTTCCTTATTGGAGTTTCTGCCAATGCGCAATGTGCGATGTGTCGCGCGGCTTTAGGAGGGGATTCTAATATAAAAAAGGCTGAAGCAGTAAATGATGGAATTGTTTACTTAATGGTTATTCCTTATTTACTCGTATTAATAATTGGATATTTGATTTATCGAATGTATTCTAAAAAGAAAAAAGCAGTGTAATTTTACACTGCTTTTTTTTATTTTATTTAAGTCCATTTACTGAGACGTTTACAGTTCCGTTTATTTTGATGAAGGCTATAATTGCCTGATTGGTTAACTGTATTTTGTCAAATTGAATGTCTTCCATTTTTCCATTGACAAATACACCTGGCATTGGAGAATAATTCTTTAAATAACCTGCCATACTTTTCTTTCCTTCTTCCAAATTTGGCTGGATTGAATAGCGGCAGCTTTTCTTCCATTTTTCTCAAAATATATCCTTGCGCAAGCCAGTTTGCAGTTCTCATTAATTTACTTTTAGTATCTAGAACATAATCTAATTTGTCAAAATAAATTTCTTTCGTTTGAGGATTATATGATGGAAATCCGTTTAAATAAATAGTTCCGTTTATAGATCCTAAAACGTCTAATGCAATAACCATTTTTCCGTCTTTATGCCAGATTGAAACATTTTTCACTGTGACTTTTTTGCTTCCTGAACCAAATTCCTGACCAGCAAAATTTTTGGTCATAATCTTAGACGCGTCTACGTAACTTGAAATAGCGGCAATATTAGCAGAAATCTGACTTGGAATTTTGGCAACTGGTTTTAAAGCAATTTTGTTTGCACTATATTTAGTTTCTGGTTGTTTTCCAACAATGGTTTCCATGTTGCATTTCATTCCCATGTCAAGAATAAAAGAATCGTTTTTAAGCTTGGCGTTTGTTGAGTAAATTTCAATAGGAACAATACGAAGCCAACTTTCATATGTGTCGCTCATTTGAAAAGGAGTACAGATTTTTTCAACCGCCTGAAGAACGTTAGGCTTAAAGTCCATAGATTTTTCAATTGCCCCGTCAATTTCTTTTTCTAGATTGCTTTTAAAAATAGAAATAGCAGGATTTATCAAATAAGTAATTGGCATATTTTTACCAAATATGGTCATTGTTGGGCTTTCATTCCAATTTAGGGATTTGAACTCCGTTTTTGTAGTTAATTTCCAATTGCTTAAAGTTGTTTCGCTAGATAAAGTTATAACTCCGTTTAGGTTGAATTCTCTAACGTCGTACAACTCTATCCCCATTTTTTTTGTTCCGATTCTATATTTGATATTCGCTTTAAGCGGTAAAATGGTTCTAATTCTTTTGTTAGGATTTGATGGATCGTTCTGAATTTTGATAGGAGCCTGTTTCCAGATTTTAATTTGAATATCATCATCTTCGATGTTGTTGTCTTCATAAATCACTCCGTTAAGAAGAGAATTTGTTTGATTTTCGATATCGCTTAGTTTTATCGTAATCGGAAGGTTGATGAATGATGGACTACTGTCATAAACGAGCGGACTGGCATCGTCTGGTTCAGGTTTTAATGTTTCTAATTTTGAAGTTGAAGAACAGCTTGTTAATACGGCAAGCACCGAAAACATTGAAATAATAGAAGTAAGCTTCATTTTAATATGAATTTTTAGACAAGGTAAAATTACAAAAACAATCATATTTTATTAAAAAAGTGTAACAATAAGTAAAAAAGGAAGTCTAATACAAAATAGGTAACATAATTATTAACTTTTTATTATCATAAATTACTTAATAAAAATGTTATTATTGTCTAAAAAATTTAACAATACCATGATTGAAATAAAAGATTTACACAAATCCTATAAAATGGGAAGTTCAGAATTACATGTATTAAAAGGAATAAATTTTAATATAGAAGAAGGAGAATTGGTTGCAATCATGGGGTCATCAGGTTCAGGAAAATCAACACTTCTTAATATTTTAGGAATTTTGGATGAAGCTGATTCTGGAAGTTATATTTTAGACAAAACACCTATAAAGAAATTAAACGAAACGATTGCTTCAAAATATCGTAACAAATTTTTAGGTTTTGTTTTTCAATCTTTTAACTTGATCAATTACAAGACAGCATTAGATAATGTTGCAATGCCATTATATTATCAAGGTATTAAAAGAAAGGAACGTTACGAAATAGCAATGAAATATTTGGAAAAGGTAGGTTTAGGAACTCACGCTCACCATTTGCCAAACGAACTTTCTGGAGGTCAGAAACAACGTGTTGCTATTGCGAGAGCATTAGCCTCAAATCCGAAAGTATTGCTTGCAGATGAGCCAACAGGAGCTCTTGATACCAAAACTTCTTATGAGGTCATGGAGCTTATACAAGGGATTAACGACGAAGGAAAAACAATTTTAATTGTTACACACGAACCTGATATTGCGGCAATGTGCAAAAGAAATGTAGTCCTAAAAGATGGATTAATTATCGATGATAAAAAAGTAGAACAAATTAGAGCTTCGTCTTATGTTTAATATTGAACGTTGGCAGGAAATATTTGAAGCCATTTCTAAAAATCGTTTAAGAACATTCTTAACAGGAATTTCTGTGGCTTCTGGAATTTTTATTTTGGTTATTCTGCTTGGTGCAGGTAAAGGGCTTCAAAACGGAATTGAAAAACAATTTGAACGTGATGCGGCTGGTATTATTGAGGTATGGTCTGGAACAACTACAAAGGAATATAAAGGATTAAATCCAGGAAGACAAATTCAATTTCGAAATAGCGATTACAATCAATCGGTACAGAAATTTGAAGACAAACTAGATTTAAGGGCTTCTACAAATAATTATTGGGGACAACCTTTTTCTTACGGTAAAGAATCGGGTAGTTATCAGTTTAGAGGTGTCAATCCAGATTATGGTGGGATAGAGAATTTGACCATAGTTCAAGGCCGTTATATAAATGCTAAAGACTTAGAAAGTAATGCCAAAGTTGCGGTTATTGGGATGAAACTAAAAACCGATTTGCTTAAAGATAAAGAGGCAATTGGAGAGGAGATCCTAATTAATAATATTAATTTCAAAGTAGTTGGCGTTTTTACAGATCCAGGAGGAGAAAGAGAAGAGACACGTGCTTATTTGCCATTGACTACAGTTCAGAAAACATTTGGTGGTGGAGATAAAATTAGCAACTTGTTTTTTACCCTAAAAAAGACAAACGATTATGATGAAGCTTTGGCTCAATCAGAAAAATTCACACAAGATTTAAAAGACTTGTTAAAGAGTAAAAATGTGGTGGCTCCTGACGATGATAGTGGTGTAGGAGTGTATAACTCTGTTAAAGACGCTAAGCAGTTTTACGATTTAAACTTATATATCAGACTCTTTTTTTGGTGGGTAGGTATCTGTACGATTATAGCAGGTGTGGTTGGTGTTAGTAATATCATGCTTATTATTGTAAAAGAACGAACAAAAGAAATTGGAATTAGAAAAGCGCTTGGAGCTTCACCTATTTCTATTATTACAATGATTCTTCATGAATCGATTTTTATTACGACCATTGCAGGTTTTGTCGGCTTATTGGCAAGCCTTATGTTGTTGGAATTTGTTGGGCCGATGGTTCAAAGTGAATATTTCAGAAATCCTGAAGTAGATTTTAGTGTTGCTCTAACTACTTTGGTATTACTTGTTTTTGCAGGAGCAATGGCGGGATTTTTCCCAGCTTACAGAGCAGCCAAAATTAAACCTATTGTAGCACTTAGAGACGAATAATCATGTTTAGTAAAGATAATTGGGACGAAATATTACAGGCTTTAACAGCAAATGTCTTCAGGACAGTTCTGACTGCTTTTGGAGTGTTTTGGGGAATATTCATTTTGGTGATATTGCTTGCTGCAGGAAAAGGACTTGAAAACGGTGTAAAAAAAGGTTTTGATGGCATTGCGACAAATACTATGTTTATGTGGAGTCAGACAACATCAAAGGCCTACAAAGGTTTGCCCAAAACACGACGTTACGATTTTAGAAATAGTGATGTTGCGAGCATTAAAACAAGCTATTCCAGATTTGTTATACGTTTCTCCAAGAAACCAGCTAGGAGATTTTAACGGAAGCAATAATGTCGTTAGAGGAACTAAAACTTCTGCTTTTACAGTTTATGGAGATTATCCGGAGTTGATTAAGCAACAGCCAATGGATATTATTAAAGGCCGTTTTGTAAATCAGCAGGATATTGAAGGAAGAAGAAAAGTTGCTGTAATTGGTAAAGGTGTTATTAGCGAGCTTTATGGCAAAGAGGAGGAATGTATAGGAACTTATATTAAAATTAACGGCATAAACTTTATGGTGGTTGGAGTTTATAAATCCAAACAGCAAGGAGGTAATGCAGAACAGGATCAAAAAAATATATTTATTCCGTTTACAACTTTTCAACAGGCTTTTAATTATGGAGACAAAGTGGGCTGGATGGCGCTTACAGCAAATGATGACTCATCTATAACAGATTTAAAACCAAAAATATTAGAAATAATTAAAGCGTTGCATTCTGTTAATCCAACAGACGATCGTGCGGTTGGAAATTTTGATTTGTACGAACAGTTTAATAAAGTGCAAAGTCTATTTAACATCCTTCAAGTAATTGCCTACTTTGTTGGAACATTAGTTTTGATTTCGGGAGTAATTGGGATTTCCAATATCATGCTAATTGTGGTTAAAGAACGCACAAAAGAAATCGGAATCAGAAGAGCTTTAGGTGCAACTCCTGGAGCAATTAGAGGACAAATATTATTAGAATCTATATTTTTAACAATCATTTCAGGAATGCTCGGAATTGCTGTTGCAACAGGAATTATAGCACTCTTAAATATGGCTTTAGATTCTATGCCGCCAGGAAGCAACACCATGTTTGCCAATCCAAGTGTAGATTTGAGAGTTGTATTTGTGGCATTATTAATATTAGTAGGATCAGGATTGCTTGCGGGTTTTATTCCGGCGCAGACCGCTATTAGTATTAAGCCTGTAGATGCATTAAGAACAGAATAAATTATCAATCAAAATAAAATCGATTAAACCAAAAACAAATGAAAAAAGGAGTAACCGTTACCATTTTAATATTTATTGCAATTGTTTTTTTTGGCGCGCTTTACTATTTGTATGCTAAAAATCAAGAATCGCCGATTGTATTTAAAACGGAAAAAGCAGAAATTAAAACTATCGTAAAAAATACTATTGCGACAGGTAATATTCAGCCTGACGAAGAGGTTTTAATTAAACCAAATATCTCAGGTATTATTGAAGAAGTGTATATTAAAGCTGGAGAAAAAATCAAAGCTGGTGATATGATTGCTAAAATTAGAGTTGTAGCAAATGTTTCGAATGTAAGCAGTTCGCAGAATCAAGTGCAGACCGCTAAAATAGCATTAGATAATCAGGAAAAAATCTATAAAAGGCAAAAAACATTATTTGAGAAAGATGTAATTTCTGCTAATGATTATGATGCCGCATTGCTGGCTTATAATCAAGCAAAACAAAACTATTTGGCAAAGAAACAAGGATTAGATATTGTTAAAACAGGAACAACTTCTTCTTTGGGTAGTTATGCTAATACATTAATTCGTTCTACAGTTAATGGAATGGTGCTAGACGTTCCTGTAAAAGTGGGGAACCAAGTTATCGAAAGTAATAACTTTAACGAAGGAACTACAATTGCAAGTGTTGCCGATGTTGGAAGAATGATTTTTATTGGAAAAATCGATGAATCTGAAGTTGGAAAAATTAAAGAAAAAATGCCGATTGAGATTACAATTGGTGCTATCGAGAACAAAAAGTTTGATGCCGTTTTAAATTATATTGCGCCAAAAGGAGTTACAGAAAATGGTGCTATCCAGTTTGAAATAAAAGCACAAATGATTAACAGAGATGATACTTTTATTAGAGCTGGTTTAAGCGCTAATGCTTCAATTATTTTGGAGAAAGCAGACAAAGTTCTAGCACTAAAAGAATCTTTGGTTCAATTTGATAAAAAAACACAAAAGCCTTATGTAGAAGTTGAAACTGCTCCACAGAAATTTCAAAGAAGAGATTTGGTTCTTGGGGTTAGTGACGGAATCTACGTTCAAGTTAAAAGCGGTATAAAGGACACGGATAAAATTAAAATCTGGAATCAAGGCTTAATCAATGAAGGAGAAAAAAATAATTTAGTTTGAAAGTTTAAGAATCTTTTTTGGTTTTAAAAAACGTTAAATTTGCGTAGTTCGGTTTACTGCGCGTTCATTAAAAGTATATGAAAATAAACAAATATAATAGTCTGTTTTTTGCAATGTTATTCGGTTTCGGATTAACTGGACAGGCGCAATCAAAGCAATGGACTTTAGAAGAGTGTGTTAGATATGCACTCGAAAATAATATCACAATCAAACAGTCTGAATTGGACTTGAAAAATGCCGATATAGATAAGAAAGCGGCATATGGAAGATACCTTCCTTCTGTAAATGGTAGCGCTTCTCACTCTTGGAACGTTGGTTTGAACCAGGATGTTACAACCGGTATTTTACGTAATTCAACTACACAATATTCTTCTGTAGGATTAAATGCTGGAGTAGATATCTATAAAGGTCTTCAGAATCAAAATACCCTTAGAAAAGCGAAATTGTCAATTATTGCTTCGCAGTATCAATTGTTAAAAATGCAAGAAGATATTTCTTTAAATGTTGCCAGTGCGTTTTTGCTGATTTTATCTAATAAAGAAGATTTAAAAGTAAAAAAAGAACAGTTAATAATCGATGAGAAAAGATTTGCCCGTTCTGAAGAAATGGTAAATGCAGGAACCATTCCGCGTGGGGATTTATTTGATTTGAAAGCAACTGTAGCAACAGATAAACAAAATATTGCGGTTTCTGAAAACAATTTGTTAATCTCTAAATTGAGTTTAGCGCAACTTTTGCAATTAAAAGAATTTGCAGATTTTGATGTAGTAGACGATACTAATGCAATGGATGAAAATAACATCTTGGCTCAAAGTCCAATTGACATTTATAATAAAGCTAAAGAAACAAGAACAGAGCTAAAATTAGCGCAGGCAAATCTTGAAATAGCAGAGAAAAATGTTGCTATTGCCAAAGGAGCATATCAGCCAACTTTGAGCGCTTTCTATAGCTTTAATACCAGAGCAAGTTATTCAGATGTTATAACTGGATCTACACCAAATACAGCAAATCCAACTTCTCAAATTGGTTTTGTTGAAGGAACTAATCAAGCTGTTTTACAAAATAATTATGTTCCTGTTTTAGGAAAAGCAGATCCAATTTTCGATCAGTTTAACGATAATAAGGGACAATCTTTCGGATTCCAACTTTCTGTTCCTATCTTTAATGGTTTCTCTGCCCGTAATAATGTAGAACGTAATAAAGTAAGTTTAGAAAAATCTAAAATAGATTTAGAGCAAAAAAGTTTAGATTTGCAACGTAACGTTTATACTGCTTTTACAGATGCAAGAGGAGCTTTAAATACTTACGAATCTTCTACTGTAACTTTAGAAGCAAGACAGCAGGCTTACAATTATGCAAAAGAAAAATATGATGTTGGTTTAATGAACTCATTTGATTTTACACAAGCTCAAACATTATTGACTAATGCACAGTCTGATGTAATTAGAACAAAATATGATTACATGTTTAAAATTAAAATATTAGAGTTTTATTTCGGAATTCCAATCGTTCCAATTATTACAAAATAATTCATTATGAAAAAAAAAACTGTTTATTTCTTATTAATAGTTGCAGTAATTCTTATTGTAGCTTTGGTTGTCCTTTCTAAGACTGGAGTAATAGGAAATAAAGACGAAGGAAAAGAAGTAGAAATTGCAAAAGTGACAGCTTCAACAATTGTTGAAACGGTTTCTGCAACAGGTAAAATTCAACCCGAAATTGAAATTAAAATAGCTTCGATGGTATCGGGCGAGATTATTTCTTTAAATGTAAAAGAGGGGCAAGTGGTTAAAAAAGGTGATTTGTTAGTAAAGATAAATCCCGATTTATATACCTCAGGATTAGAAAGATCTGTTGCAAATTTAGCTGGGACAAAAGCAAGCCTTACTCAATCTGACGCCAGTTTTAAAGAAGCAAAAGCAAATTACGAGCGTAATAAAATTTTGTATGATAAAGGTGTAATCTCAAAATCAGATTGGGATAAAGCCATTTCTACTTTTGAAGTTGCAAAAGCTACAAAACAAAGCGCTTATTACAATGTTCAAAGTGCTTCGGCATCTGTTACAGAGGCTCGAGACAATTTAGGACGCACAACGATCTATTCTCCTGCAGACGGAACTATTTCTGTATTGAATGTAGAATTGGGAGAAAGAGTTTTAGGAACACAGCAAATGGCAGGAACGGAGCTTTTGCGTGTTGCAAACCTAAACAACATGGAAGTTGAAGTTGATGTAAATGAAAATGATATTGTAAAAATTAAAATAGGAGATGAAGCAAATGTTGAAGTCGATGCTTACTTAAAAAAGAAATTTAAGGGAGTTGTGACTAGTATTTCTAATTCGGCAAGTACAACATTAACATCAGATCAGGTAACGAATTTTAAAGTTAAGGTTCGTATTCTGAAAGATTCATATCAAGATTTGTTAGAAGGAAAACCAAGTACATATTCTCCTTTTAGACCTGGAATGACTGCTACGGTTGACATTATTACAACAACAAAAAATAATGTTTTGGCAGTGCCAATTAGTTCTGTTGTAGTAAAATCGGACACTACGGCTGTAAAAGATTTTAAGGTTGAGGATCCAAATGAAGATAAAAAAGCGGCTCCAAAAAGCGATAAAAAATTCGAATGTGTTTTTGTCAAAGTTGGAGATAAGGCTAAGATTAGAATCATTAAAACTGGAATTCAAGACGACACTAACATCGAAGTGATGTCTGGTTTAAAACCTGGCGATGTTGTTATTACAGGGCCATATACAACAGTTTCTAAAGAGCTTAATTCTGGTGATAAGGTAAAGCTTAAGAAAGCAGAAGCGCCCAAGAAGTAAATTATAGCATATAATTGCATTTAGTGGAATTCTAAGCGAAAATGATTTTTGGTTTTATCAGTCACTTTTTCTAGTGTATTTATATACTTGATATGAGAGTATTATAGCTTCTATATAACAAAATAGTACAGTAATGAATTTGCCTATTTTCAATAGAAAAAAGCCTAATTATATATTTGAGACTTTTTACTTGAAAATTTATGTGTAGCATTTCTGTTATTTTGGCTGTTAACTCTTATTTTTGTAGCATTAATCTTTTTGATCAATTTTTAATAAAAACACTTTACTACTTTGTCTTATATTCTCAACATCGAAACGGCTACTAAAAATTGTTCTGTATCTATTGCAAAAGATGGTCAAACCATTGTTTGTACCGAACTAGCAGATGAAGGATATTCGCATGCTGAAAAACTTCACGTTTTTATTGAAGAGGCAATAAAAAAAGCTGGAATATCTGCACATGATTTAAAGGCTGTTGGCGTAAGCCAAGGACCAGGATCTTATACAGGTTTAAGAATTGGTGTTTCGGCAGACAAAAGGTTTGTGTTATGCATTAAATATTCCGTTAATTGCTGTAGATACACTGCAAACTCTAGCTTCTCAGGCAGGAGTTAAAGATGGAAAAATTGTATCGATGCTGGATGCGCGCCGTATGGAAGTTTACAGTGCTATTTTTAATCCAGATTTGACAGTTGAAAGAGCTATTCAAGCTGAAATTATTGATGAAAATTCATTTCAAGAATACACAGACAAGCTTTACTTTGTAGGCGACTGTGCCGATAAATGCAAGCCTGTTTTGACTAGAGACAATTTGGTGTTTTTAGAAAATGTAAAATACCCTTCAGCGCAAGCAATGAGTAAAATCAGTTTTGATAAATATCAAAAAAGCGACACTGTAGATGTCGCTTATTTTGAACCTTATTATTTGAAAGATTTCATGATTGCTCCTCCAAAGAAGCAATAAATACTATTTCTGTATCGTATACGGTTGAACTGCAATTCCCGCTTCATCCAACGCAATTTTGCAATTCTCTAATGTTTCAGAAAAAACAGCTCCGTAATTGGCATTTTTTGCCCAAGGACGAACTGCAAAATCGATAGAACTTGCCGATAGGTTTTTTACAAAAACTTCTGGTGCAGGCTTCTTCAATACTTTTGGGTTATTATTTAAAACATCTAAAAGAATTTCTTTTGCTTTTTTAATGTCTGAATCATAAGAAATAGCAAAAGTCAAATCAGCTCTTCTTTCTCCTTGCATCGAGTAGTTGATGATGTTTCCGTTAGATAAAGAACCATTTGGAACAAACACCGTCTGATTATTTGCAGTAAGCATTTTAGTTACAAAAATCTGAATTTCAAGAACTGTTGCAACAACGCCTTGCGCCTCTATTGTATCTCCAACTTTAAACGGTTTAAAGACAATAATAAGCATTCCTCCAGCAAAATTAGAAAGCGATCCTTGCAAAGACAAACCAACTGCAAGACCCATTGCTCCTAAAATGGCAACAAAAGAGGAAGTCTCAATTCCTAATTTAGAAATAAAGGTTACAAACAATAATATTCGCAACGCCCACAATAAAATGTCAGATAAGAATTTTGTAAGCGTAGGATCAAGATTTCGCTGAATCATTATTTTTCTAATAATTCGATTAATCAATCTGATGGCATATAAACCAACAAATAAGATTAAAAATGCAGAAATCAGTTTTGGTGAATAATCAACTAAAATGTCAACAAAACGAGTAACGTATTTACTGACTTGTTCTGGGTTCAGGTTCATGATTTTTAAATAAAAAAACCTTCTCAAAAGAGAAGGTATATTAGTGGTGCAAATATAAAAATATTTACATTATCAGAAAAGTGTGTTTATGCCTTGTCAGCAGCTTCGTCGGCTATTTCTTCTACCTCTTCGGCAGATTTTTCGCTAGTATCAACAACGGTTTCAGAAATAGTTTCTGATGCCTCAGTAGCTGTTTGCGAAGTTGCTTTTTCTTTAACAGAATCAACCAAATCATTTACCGCTTTAGTAGCTTTGTCCGCATATTCACTTACAGTATCTTTTGCTTTGTCCGCATAATCTGCAGCTTGGTCAATAATAGGTTCAGAAACCTCTTTTACTTTTTCAATTGTTTCTTCTGCAAAAGCTTCTGCTTTCTCGATATAAGGAGCCGCCGCTTCCTTTGCTTGTTCAAAAGTCTCTTCGGCATTATTTGCCAATTCAGTTACAGACTCTTTGGTTGAGCCAAATAAATTTTTAAAAAATGAAGATAATCCCATGGTTTTTAATTGATTGGTTAAGAATACAATATTAAACTTTTTAAATGATTTTAATGAAAAATTAGTGTAAAATATTGATTATTAAAAATATATGATTTTCTAGGGAAGCTTTTTAAGATTTAAAGATTCTTTAGAAAAATCCCTAAATTTAGGTATTGTGTCAGTTAGTAAAGTAGTTTAAATTGTAGGAATTTATTTAAGTACGAACTTGATATTATTTTCTAATGGCATTACAGACAGTTACCACGATTAAAGTTGGCGAAATCCAGATTACGAATTTCAGCGGATTGGAAATAATCCAGACCATTCACGACCACCATGTTTTTTCTTTTCAGGTAAGACAGGATTTATTGGTAGAGCAGTTAAGAAGTGTCATGCCTTTTTCGCGACAGCTTTACGGCGAAAAGATAAGCATTGAGATAAAACCCATAGACGGACTGGAAGATCTTATGATCGGTGCAGATCCAGATGATTATGTCCTGCATTTTTATGGCGTGGTAACCGAAGTCGAGCTTCAGAAATCCCGCATTAAAGACATGGAAGAAACCATTGTCATAAAAGGCCATAGTTCGACCATAATTTTAGAGAACGGACCCGAGTGCAATTCCTTTATCAGCATGCCTCTTGCAGATATTGTAAACAAAGTTAAGGAAGGGGTCGATATTGATATGGACGTAAGACCATTTTACAAAGACAGCCTGCCTTATACGGTGCAGTACAACGAAAGTAGCTTCAGTTTTTTGAACCGTCTGGCCAAAAGAAACGGACAATGGCTTTATTATAACGGGCGCACCACTATTTTCGGCACGCCGGGCGGGGTTGGCGGACAGCCTAAATTAGTCTATGGCGTAAACATGCAGGATTTCAATTATACGGTGAAATTAATACCTGCCATGTTTAAAACCATAGAAAATGACAATCGCGAAGGGGAATACAGAACCGACGAAACCCTAAATTACCGAAAAGAAACCGACGGTTTCCAGCAGAACTTTCTAAATAAGGGCAACAGGGTTTTTAATAAAGAAACGGTAATACAGCTAAATCAGAACCCTGTTGGCGGATATGTGAGAACAACCTCAGAAGAATACACCAAAAATAAAATGCGTGCCGTTTTAAGTCGATTGATGGAGGTTACAGCATCAAGCGAAGTTCCCGGCATTACTATAGGAAACAAAGTAAGAATTAGCGGTGTCGATATGCAGCTCGAAAGCTCTTACAGAGTTACCCACATCAGACACATATGCGATGATGGTGGAGGCTACGAAAACGAGTTTACAGCCATAAATTTCAACAATTCTGTATTTTCATCTGAAACTGACCCCGATCTGGTGCCGTACTGCCAGAGCCAAACGGCAATTGTAACGGCAAACGCAGACCCTGACGGACTCAGCGCCGTACAGGTGCAGATGCCATGGCAGGAAGCCAAAGGCGAAACCACTCCTTACATTCCGTTAATGCGAAGAATACGGAGGCGATGCCAGAGGTTCTCACATTATTCCCGAAATAGGAGATACGGTTTTTGTAGATTTTCAGGGCAATAACGCCGAACTGCCTATTGTAATAGGAACTATGACCAGCAGAAAAGAAAAAAGCGGTTATAGTACGCCGAATAATGATTTGAAGGTTATGAAAACCCGTTCTGGAATTACAGCTACTTTTAATGATGCCAATGGAAGCGTTTCGCTTGAAGATCCAAGTGGCAATAAATATTTTATGGATGGAAACGGAAACACAACTATTGATGCTCCCAAAAATTTAACAATCAACGCAGGAGAAAATATCAGCATAAATGCGGGGCAGAATATGGATATTAATGTTGGGGTTCATAAAACTGATATTATTGGAGGTAACTATACACAAAGTATTACAGGCTCAAAATTTCTCGCTATAGGAATCGATTTTATGACAAAAGTAATGGGTAATCTAACAGAATTTATAAAAGGAAATAGAGAATCTGAAACAGGAGAAAGAAAGGAAATTGCCAAAACAGCTTCCTTAATAAGTACAGAAGAACATATAAACGTGCACGCTTCTAAAAACCTGAATAAATACAGCGGCGAAAACTCAATAAATTCATAAATCATGAGTATTCTAAGAATTGTTGAAGGTGAAATGATAAACACTTCAACAGGAAAAATGGATTTGCGTGCCATAGATGGAGATTATACGGTTCATGCTTTGGGCAAAAACCGCTGGAATGGTGGCGAAGAAGGAATTTTTGAGAAAGATTATGAGCCCTTACATCCTGAAGATTCATTAAATAACGCTATTAATGTAAGCTTAAATATTTTTTTTGATGGAACACAAAATAATAAAACCAATACCGATGCTAAAAAACAAGATTCAAAAGATCATGATGCTTATCTAAAAGTAGGGAATAAGGAAGATGACAGTTTTGAAAACGATTATACTAATGTCGCAAGAGGCTACGATGCTATAGATCCCACTGCTGATTTTCAAAGCGCCTTATATATTGAAGGAATTGGCACCGAAAATCTAGAAAGCGACGATGTTTTTCCAGATGTCGCAATAGGTATGGGCTATCGCGGGGTAGTGGCAAAAGTGGTAAAAGCATGTGTAAAAACACCAGAAATGTTGAAAGAATATGGAGGCAAAGAAATAAATGTTTTAAAATTGAATGTTTATGGTTTTAGCCGTGGCGCAACCGCTGCCAGACATTTTTTGCATATAGCCAATAGTCCTGCTGTTATATACAGTCAGCTTCCTGATAATAAAGTACAGGTAATGGCCCCCGGATATTATCAAGGTATGAAAAATGAATATAGTATTCTTAAAGTACCGAATCACCCACTTTTAGACCGGCATGGTTACTTCGCCGCTTGTTTATTAAAAGAGAATTTTAGCATAAAAAAAATCGAGATCAATTTTGTGGGTCTGTATGATACCGTAGCTTCTTATGGATTTTATCACGGTAACGATAGTATAGACTTACATTTAGATGCAGTTAAAAAAGCACGTTTTGTTTTGCAACTGTCATCTGATGATGAATATCGCGAAAACTTTGATTTAGTCAATATAGAGAGCGCCGGCTTGCATGGTTTAGAACTTACTTTGCCAGGGGTGCACTCAGATATTGGTGGTTCTTATATAAACAATGCCAAAGAAGTTTCGGCTCTTTACTATAAAAGAGAATCACTTTACAACAAAATGATTCATCATTCTGATCAAGAAGTTGAAAAACTAAAAAAAATAGTAATTAGTGAAGGCTGGTATAAAAAACACCAAATTGAAGCTGGAGTTGTGCATAAATCTGCTATTGACAATAAAATAAAAAAAGGATCTGTAGAAGATTTAGAGCGATTTTATGCGGTAGTAGGAATACGAAATCTGTATAATACTTATGACCAGATTCCACTGCATTTAATGTTTCACTTTTCTAAAGATGCTAAAGTTGAATATAGAAAGAATAAATTAATTTCCTATTCAATAGAAGATGAGTTTATAAAATCAGTCTGCAACAGTTTAAATAATTATGTAAACGTCTGTAATGATTTGCGGAATAGCTATGTCGAAATGTACAATGGCGATTTGTATGATAAAAATTCTATAAATGAAGAGTATTTATCGAAGCTCAAACGAAAATCTTATCTGAATTATATTGACGAAGAAGTATTGAAAAAATTAAGAAACCAGTATCTGCACTGGTCTGTAAAAGCCAACGAACTGGGACTTGGTTCTCGCGAGAGCCAGGCACCTGCCAAAGACGGCGCTTATGAAGGCCGATACAGAAAAAGAGAAATACACAATGGGTAATAGATCTATAAAAATAATAGCATGCTTTTTAATAGGCATACAGATAAACAGCCGCCAAATGAAAAATGAAAAAACACCCGAATGGCATGCCGAAATGTGCCATCCTGAAAATAAATATAGTGTAGATATGGTAAAAGACGAAATTTTTACCCTAGAAGGCATTCGTGCAGGTATGCCGTACGGAGGTTCCTCAGGCACATGGGGGCGCTCAGGCAAGATGTGGACAGAACAGCACGGCACTCCCATAGGGGCAGACATAACCTATTATGCCGGTTATGAAAATGTGTTTTACAGGTTAAAAATTGATTTTCCTGTAGAGCTTATGAAAGATCTGGTAAAGCGCAATTATGCTTATCGTGAAGTAAAAAACAAAACAATCGAGGAATGCAAATATGAAGGCGATCCTGGTTTGCAATATATTACAGGTGATATAGATGAGGCTTACAATTCCTATGATAGAATTTCCAGCCTTATTTTTGGTTTTGCGCCAAAAGGCATGGTAGTGGTTTGGGTAAATTATGGCTTGACTGTTATAGAAGTAGGCAGATATCAGGCTAAAGCAGTAACTGACCCAAAAGAATTAGAATCTGCAAAAAAAAGATATTTAGATATCTGGCGTTTTTCGCCTGCCCGTTTTGATGAGTTGGCAAAAGAATTTTCTGTTCCAGATGCCAGTTGTGATCAATGGGATATGTTTCGTCTACGATACAATTGGAAACCCGTAATTACCTCTGAGAATCCTAATTTCAGATTATTTACAATAAATACAGAATATTACAATGGAGAAAAAACCAGATGATGCGCCCATGGCTGCTGGAGAATAAAATGAGAAACAGGGCACTGCCAAACGTCTTTCAGTTTTTCTGGGAAACAGGTATAGGAGAAAAATTTGAAGGGAGAATTTTTTTTAATCAAAATGAAATATTCAGCCGTTTTAAAGGGCTTTCAGGAGATAACGAAATTCAGTTAAAAATTGCCAAAGACAACAGAAGTTTGGAAGTTTTATTAAACAATCAAAAACTGGAGGTCGACAGCATTAGAATTTATCCTAACAGTAAACGAGAATTTAATGACTCCTATAAATAACATTTGAAATACTTTTTGCAAATGAAATACACTATGGGTAATAGATCTATAAAAATAATAGTATGCTTTTTAATAGGCATACAGATAAACAGCTGCCAAATGAAAAATGAAAAAACACCCGAGTGGCATGCCGAAATGTGCCATCCTGCAAATAAATATAGAGTACAAATGGTAAAAGACGAAATTTTTACCCTCGAAGGCATTCGTGCAGGCATGCCGTATGGAAGCTCCTCAGGCACATGGGGGAGCTCAGGCAAGATGAGGACAGAGCAGCACGGCACTCCTATAGGCGCAGACCTAACTTATTATGCGGGTTATGACAATGCTTTTTATAGGCTAAAAATTGATTTTCCTATAGAGCGAATGAAAGATTTGGTAAGGAGAAATTATGCTTTTTGTGAAGCGGAAAATAATATAATTGAGGAGTACAAATACGAGGGTGATCGTGATCTGTTGAGAGATGCAGATGCGGCACACAAATCTTATGATAGAATGTCCAGTCTTGTTTTTGATTTTGCGCCAAAAGGCATGGTGTGGTTTGGGTAAATTATGGCTTGAAGGTGATAGAAATCGGCAGATATCAGGCTAAAGCAGTAACTGATCCAAAAGAATTGGAATCTGCAAAAAATAAACATCTGGAAACATGGAGGTTTACTCCTGAATATTTTGATGAATTAGCAAAAAAACTATATAATCCAGATGCCAATTGTGATCAATGGGATATGTTTCGTCTGCGATACAATTGGAAACCCGTAATTACCTCTGAGAATCCTAATTTCAGATTATTTGCAATAAATACAGAATATTACAATGGAGAAAAAGACCAGATGATGCGTCCATGGCTGCTGGAAAACAAAATAAGAGACAGGGCACTGCCAAATGTCCTTCAGTTTTTCTGGGAAACAGGAATAGGAGAAAAATTTGAAGGTAGGATTTTCTTCAATCAAAATGAAATATTCAGCCGTTTTAAAGGGCTTTCAGGAGATAATGAAATTCAGTTAAAAATTGCCAAAGACAACAGAAGCTTGGAAATTTTATTAAACAATCAAGAACTGGAGGTCGACAGCATTAGAATTTATCCTAACAGTAAACGGAATTTTAATGACTCCTATAAATAACCTCTGCTAGTACGAGTACCCCGCTCGTTAACGCAAAGTTTATATAACAGAATTTATTAAGGATGATGTTCACGAGCAAGACGCCGCTCCAGCAGGTATAAAAAAAAGGTGGTTCATAGAATATATGGTAAAGTTGTTATTAATCACGTATTTATGTTCTTATGTCAAAGAAAATATAAATACTATAAAGTTATAAATAATCAAACAGAAGCAAAATTTATATTTAATCGAACTGTAAAGTTTGCATATGAAAATATTGGTAATTTACACAGATTCTTTTGGTAATTTGATGTCAAATATATTTTGCAAAAAAAAACGTCTCATTGAGACGCTTTGTATATTGTTTCTTTTGAAATTAAGCATTTACAGCTTCAACCTTGATCGCTTCATCATTCAACATGCTTTTAAGCATATTTTCGATACCGCTTTTTAAAGTAAATGTAGATGATGGACATCCGCTGCAAGCACCTTGTAATAATACTTTTACTGTTTTATCATCTTCATTATAAGATTCAAAAGCAATGTTTCCGCCATCAGCGGCTACTGCTGGTTTTACGTATTCTTCTAAGATATTAATAATTTGCTGAGATGTAACATCTAGTTTGTCAAAAGCTTCATCTTTTGTTGCTTCAGTTTTGGCTTTAGTTTGAATTAAACTTTCATCTAAAACAGTTCCTCCGTTTTCTATAAATTGTTTAATGAAAGTTCTTAATTCTAAAGTAATTTCATCCCAGTTATTGATTTCATATTTTGTAACCGAAATATAATTTTCATCAATAAAAATTTCTTTCACATAAGGGAATTTGAATAATTCCTGAGCTAACGGAGAAGAAGCAGTCTGGTCAATGTTTTTATACTCTACTGCATTACGAGTAAGCATTCTGCTTACCACAAATTTTAATGCAGAAGGATTTGGAGTTGTTTCTCCGTAAACTGTAATTGGCTGTTTTTTTGCTTTTGTTTCATCAATTTTAATGATAACGCCACCTTTGTCAACAAAAGCAGTAATTTGCTCTGCAACTGCATCTTTTACATCATCCCAATCTACAATGCTGTATCTTTCGATAGCGATGAAATTTCCAGAGATATAAACGGTCTTAACAAACGGCAGATAGAATAATTGTTGGGCTAGAGGAGAAGCTTGCGCTTCGTCAATATTTTTGAACTCAAAGTTTTGATTTTGAGTAATAAAGTCTTCAAACTCGAACTTTAAAATGGTCGGGTTCTGGGTCTCTTTTATAGTGATTTTTGTCATGGTTGTATATTTTTTGCAAATTTACTAAAGTTATTTTCTACTAATACCTATATTTGATTTTTTAATAAAATAATTAAGACTCTTTTCAAAGAAATCGTGTTAAATTGCAAGAGTGAAAATTATATAGAAACAAAATTGTCTTTATGAAATTTAAAATCAAGGTTTTATTAATTTTTCTCATTACTACTTTTTATTCTTATTCTCAAGAAGGAATACCTGTTTATTCAGATTATTTGTCTGATAATTATTATTTAATTCACCCTTCAATGGCAGGCGCAGCCAACTGTGCTAAAATAAGATTGACAGCCAGAAAACAATGGTTTGGAGAAGAAGACGCTCCATCATTGCAGACTTTAAGTTTTAACGGTAGAGTGGGAGAACGTTCTGGAGCTGGTATAATTTTATTTAATGATAAAAATGGTTATCATTCTCAAAAAGGTGTAAAACTAACATATGCACACCATATTATGTTTTCGAGAGATGAACTAGATTTAAATCAGTTGTCTTTTGGAATTAGTGGAGGTTTAATACAAAGTCAATTAGACGAAACAAAATTTGGAGGAACTTTTGATCCAATTGTTTTTGGTTCAATTCAGAAAGATTCTTATTTCAATGTTGACGTTGGAGCATCATATAATTATCTGGATTTTTATGCGCACGCAACAGTTCAAGGATTGTTAGAAACAAGAAGAGAGTTATATACAGATTATGAAAGCGATAATCTTAGAAAGTTTTTATTAAGTGCTGGTTATGTATTTGGAAAAAACAGCAGTTGGACTTGGGAGCCTTCTATTCTTTTTCAGCTATTTGATCAAACAAAGGCAAAAACACTAGATTTAAATATGAAAGCCTATAAAAGCATGGATTTCGGGAGTCTATGGGCAGCTTTATCATATAGAAGAGGTTTTGATGGCGCACAATATGTTTCGGGAACCGGAGTGTCGTCTCAAAAATTACAGTACTTTACGCCTATTATTGGGGTTAATTTCAAGAATTTTATGTTCGCTTACACCTATACTCAACTAATGGGAGATGTTAAGTTTGACACGGGAGCTTTTCATCAAATTACTTTAGGAATTAATTTATTCTGCAAAAAAGAACGTTACGACTGTAATTGTCCTGCAGTTAACTAAAAAATATTTTATGCTGATTAAATCTGTAAACGGAAAATCACCTCTAATTCCAGAGGATTGTTATGTTGCCGAAAATGCTACTATTGTAGGAGATGTAACTTTTGGAGAATCTTGCAGTGTTTGGTTTAATGCCGTTGTGAGAGGAGATGTTCATTTTATTAAAATTGGAAATAAAGTTAACATTCAAGATGGGGCTATAATTCATTGTACTTATCAAAAACATCCCACCATTATAGGAAATAATGTTTCAATAGGACATAATGCTATTGTGCATGGCTGTACGATTCACGATAATGTTTTGATTGGAATGGGAGCAATTGTAATGGATAATTGTGTGGTTGAAAGTAATGCTATAATTGCTGCTGGCGCTGTAGTGACACAAAATACAGTTGTAACTTCAGGAAGCATTTATGCTGGCGTTCCTGCTAAAAAAGTTAAAGACATTGACCAATCTGATTTTGCAGGCGAAATAGGGCGTATTTCGAACAATTATGTAATGTATTCTAGCTGGTTTAAAAACGAAGAATAGAAATAAAAAAATCCAAAATAGAAATTCCAAATTCCAAGAGTTTTAGCTTTTTGGAATTTGGAATTTTTTTATTGGAATTTAAAAAATTTAGAGGTTGATTTTTTCAAAGAAAGTACTCTTATAGCTTTCGCTGATTGGAATTCTTTTATCGCTTATTAAAACTTTGTTTTTCTGAATCGATTTTACATGTTTGATATTTATGATGTAGGATCTGTGAATTCTCGCAAAACCTTTGCTTGAAAGCAGATTTTCTAATTTGATTAAACTAATTAGCGTAAGCGTAAATTTATTATCTGTCGTGTAGATTTTGACATAATCTTTTAATCCTTCAATAAAAAGAATATCAGCAAAATTTAATTTTACATTTTCATATTCAGCTCTTACAAACATAAAATCCTGTTCAATTTCAGGTGTATTATTGTTTTCCGCAATTGCAAGATTTGCTGCAGGCTGAAAAATTTGCTGTGCTCTTACAACAGCTTTTAGAAATCGATGAAACGGAATTGGTTTAACCAAATAATCCACAGCGCCAAGATTAAATCCTTCTACCGCATAATCAGAATAAGCAGTTGTAAAAATAACAAGAGGTTTTTTTTCTATCGTATTTAAAAAATCAATTCCAGAAAAATGAGGCATTTGAATATCAAGAAAAATCAAATCGACATTATTCTGATTGATAAATGAAACAGCATCAATAGCATTATTGAAAGTGTTTATAAGCTCCAGAGCTTCTACTTTTTTGACAAAATCCTGTAATAATTCTACAGCTAAAGGTTCGTCATCAATAATTACACATTTCATCTTTTCTGAATTAATTTTTTAAAATACATTTTGCATTCAAAAGTAGTTTGAAACCAGTGAATTAAGTTTTAAAATTTTCATAAAATACTGGTTAACTAATTAAAATTATGCGTTAACAGTTATAGTTTTAGTTAGCGTAAAACCATCTGTCAAGTTTCCTGTCATGGTTGCCAGCTCATCGGCTAGGCTATCAGCAAAGACATTGTCTTTTGTATTTGCAGTATCTGCTTGTCCGTGTGCGAGCATAATTTGTACTTGAATATACTTCACTTGAAATTGTTTCAGGAAAAGCAATTTGAGTTACCAGCAAAGAAGTTCCTGAACTTGATAATACTTCTACATGTACATGCGGAGCTCTTCCTTGGTACCAACCAGGATAAATCGAGATAAAAGAAACTTCTCCACTAGAGTTCGAAGTTTGTCTTCCTCTAAGAAAATGTACAGAAGTATAGTCTGTTTGTCTGCATTTGCGTGCCGCCATATTCAGAATAATTTCCGTCTTTGTCACAATGCCAAACATCTACCAAAACTCCAGAAAGAGGTTCGCAATTGTTATTCTTATTTTCAATCTTTAAATTAATCAATAGCGCAATTCCAACGCGATCAGATTTGATGTTTTCTAAAACCAACTGACTCGGCGTTTTAATCGGAAACGGGCCTTTTGTTTCAGCAGGAGAAACAGTGCAACTTCCGTCTCCAGAATTGCTTGAGTCGGTTTCATCATTGTCGCTTTTAGAACAAGATTCTAAAAATTTTGAAGCTGTTGCCAAAGATGCAATGCCCAAAATACCATTTCGGATGAATTTTTTTCTGTCCATAATCAGTTTTGTTTAATGTATTGCGGTTTTAATTTCGTCCAACTTTAAATTCAAATGAACTCGGTAATATTCATTATCCTGAGTAATGGTTAGTTCGTGTGCGTTTGGATAGAGAAGATCAAGACGGCTTTGGATATTCACTAATCCAATTCCTGAATTTTCAGGATCTTTTACATAATTCTCAATGGTGTTTTCAATCCAGAAATCAAGATTGTTATCCGTAATTAGAATTTTAATTCTTACGTGAGCCGCGCCTTTGTAATCAGTTCCATATTTAAAGGCATTTTCAACAAAAGAAATCAATAATAAAGGCTCAATATATTTATTTTTAGTGTCGCCATGAACATTGATTACGATGTCTTCGATATTGTTTAATCGCAGCTTTTGTAGTTCGATATAATTCTGGATATAATTGACTTCTTTTTCTAAAGCCACCGTTTTGTTATCTGTTTCATACAGCATATAGCGCATAAGTTCAGATAAGGTTACGATGGCATCAGGGACCAAATCAGATTTTTTGTGTGCCAAAGAATAAATACTGTTTAAAGAATTAAATAAAAAATGCGGATTGGTTTGTTTGCGCAAATAGATTAATTCGGTATTTGTTCTATGTGTTTCGGCAATCAGTTTATTTTGCTGATTATTATAAAATTCAGTTAATGTTCTAATAATTGCAGAGATTGTAATGATCAGAATATAGAAAAACGATGGGCCAATTTTAAAGAAAAGAGGCTGTCTCATTTCAATTCTCTGATGCATTCTTTCGCCTCGCGGGAAAAAATGCGGATCATGAGGCATTGTACTTGGAGGCATTATATTTTCTGGTCTTAAATGCCTAAATTCAGGGATAAAATAATTTATCCTTATGATCATAAATGTTGCAATTAAAACAAAAGCAAACGTAAAGTAGAGCCAGTATTTTTTTTGCAATAAATAATTTGGAACCAAATAAAAATAGTTCAGATAAAACAAAACAATTCCGGTTGTCCATTGCACATAAAAGTCGTTACTAATCTTAAATGGACTTTCGTAAAACTGAATTAACGAAGTCAAAATAAAGAAAACCCATATCGCAAAATGGAATAATATTTTGTTGTAGCCGGTATTTTTAATGGTATCTATCTGCATTTACAATTTTATTTTTAATAAAATTAGTTCATTTTTGGTTACCGTTGGCGATAAGTTTTGTTTGAGTTTTTGCTTAACAAGATCGGCAACCTTTAAGGCGTCATCTTCTGTTTTGAAACTTTTAGTATCACTTATTACAGGAATAACCGACTGTTTAATTAAAACTTTTTCTTTGTAGGCAATTGTATATCCCCAACCAGAACTTGTTTTAAAAGAAGCCGTTCTCAAAGATTCTTTTTTCGCGCAAGCAATAAAAAGAAGAATGGCAAAAACTATCAAACACTTCTGGATTTTACTCCAGAAGTATTGTTTATTATTAATTGTCATCGTCACTTTGTTCGTCTAATGGCTTAAATTCCCAAGCATCATCAAAATAAGTAGAACCAATTCGTCCTAACATATAGAATCCACGATTATTGATGGCAAAACCTACAGCATCTGTTCTTGTAGCACCTTCCATTGGAGTTCTTTCTACCCATAAGTCTGTTGACGGATTATATTCCCAAACTGTTTTTATGTTTTCACCACCCACAACATATCCTAATCCATTCATAGAAAAGCTAGATGCATTAGAACGAACAATTGCGTAATCATCGTTGTAGCTATAATCATCGTCTGTGTCTTTATCAATATCTCTTTTTCTTGTCCATACATCTGTAGACGGATCAAATTCCCAGAAATCTTCTTGATAAACACCATTGTTCACACCAGTTACTAAATATGCTTTATCTGCAATTGTGAAAACCGTTGCATTACGTCTTTTGTTTCCGCTAAAACCATTTACCAAAGTCCAAGTATTAGCTTGATCATCGTACTGATAAAAATCTTTTAAGTAATTTCCATCATAACCAGTCCCAAAATACGCTTTACCACCAACCTGAAAACCTACAGCGGCGTAACGAGCAGTTCCTGCAAAATCTGTTTTTTGCGACCAGCTGTTTGCAGTAGGATCGTATTGGTAAAAGTCTTTCAGTTTATTTGTTCCATCATAACCAAGACCAACATAACCTTTTTCGTTTAAAGCAAAACTAGAAGCAGAACTTCTTCCTATACCGCCGAAATCGGCCTTTTGTTCCCAATAATCTCCGTTTGAGTTGTAAACCCATAAATCTTTTAAATAAACATCGCCAGTATAACCGCCAACTACATAAGCATAATCTCCGATAACGAAACTTGTTGCACTAGATCTTGCAGGGCCATCAAAGGCTGATTTTTTAATCCAGTTTCCTACCAAATCATCATCGTCATTATCATTGCTGCAGACTTATCAAAAAGAGGCTTGAAAAAAGCGCTGTGAATAAAATTCCTTTTTTTAGATTAATCATAGTGTATTTAAAATTTATTGTTTGTATTTGATCCCTATTCCTAAAACGTAACCATTTCCATTATTGTAATCGTAAATTTTGTGGTCGTTGCTATCTAGTAAATTGTATTTTTTGTTGAAATCGTAACCGGCTTTAAAATTTAAAAACCAATTGGCAGCAACATTTCTTTCATATTCCAAAGCCGATGTCATTTGCGATAAAACTGCTTTTTCGGCATTATTGTCTACGTTTTTTTCGTCTAAATGATAAAAGTTTCCATTAAAACTATTCGTCAGACTAAATTTATTTCGATCATTATTAGAATAAGAAATTCTCGAATCTGGAAATCCAATTTCAAAATCGGTTTTCTCGTTCATTTTATAATCAAAAGCAACAATTGGCGTAAACTTTGGCGCTCCAAAAATCGATGTTCGCCCAGCTCCAACTATTACATTGAATTTTGAGCTCAGTTGCTGGCTAATTTCTAAACTTCCTAAAACGGTAACATCTGAAAAATCCAGTTTGCTCTGAAAATTGGCAGTAGGAACTACAGAAAGTTGCCATCTTGTTTTCTCTGTTATTTCAGATGAATATTCGAACTTGTCTTGAACTTGGTTGAATTTGTCCTGATCCGCATAAAAATTATAGGGATTAAACTCGTAATTCACCTTCAAATTAGAATATTCCAATGTGTTAGCTATTTTGCTTTTTGTTCCTAGTTTCTTCTGATAAAAGACTGCGATGTTTGTTTCGCTAAAATTTATCTTGTCTGTCGGCTCCGTTTTGAAATTTAGAGTGGCACTAAAATTTTCTTGAGCTTTTAAACCTAAAAATGAAATCAAAAAAAGAGAACAAATTATAAACCTTACTTTCATTATTTATTTTATTGGCTCAAAATTAGATGGATGGCGCTCTTAAAAAAAAGAAGATATATATATGACGTGTTTTGATAGACAAAACAGCCGTTTTTAAGGTCGAATTAAAATTCGAGAACAGATTTTGGGTTATAGATCGTTTTGTGCAATTAGTAGCCTAAAAAAGCGCAATAGTATATGTTATAGTGTGTCGCCAAAGTGCACAATTTATATTTGTCCAAAAATTAAATTATGCAGAAGTTTATATTGATACTACTTTTTGTACTGACCTTATTTTCATGTGGTACAGATACAGACACTGGAGAATTTACGGTTGGGTCAGATTATTTGGCTTTGAGTAATAAAGTAATCATGATAGATACTGTGACCGTAGAAATGTCAACCATTAATTTTGACTCGCTGGTAACTTCGAATAAAAGTAGAATCTTGATCGGGAATTATGATGATCCTATTTTTGGAAAAGTAAAGTCGGACAGCTATTTTCAGCTTTCAGGAGCTTCCTACGCATTGAATAATACAGGTTCAGATACTGAAGCGGTTAATTACGTTTTCGATTCGATTTCGATGATTCTTAAATATGATAAGTATTATTACGGAGATACTACAAAGGTTCAAACATTTGACATTCATCGTTTGCTTCAAAAAGTTAAGCCTAATACAGACGATAGTAATTTCTATAACAATTCTGCTTTAAGTTATAGCACTGAAAGCTTGGGAAAAATATCTTTTATACCAAGACCAAAACAAAAGGACTCTATTAATATTAAAATGGATAAAGAATTTGGAGAAGCTCTTTTTCAGAAAATTAAAAAAAGAGAAATTACAGATTTTGACAGTTTTACAGAATACTTAAAAGGTCTTGTTTTGGTTCCAGAAACATCCAATTCTTCCAATATAATAGGATTTAGCGCTGGAAGTAGCAAAATGCGATTGTATTATTCAAAATATATGGCAGATACAGATGAGGAGTCGTATATTCTGGATTATACCATTTTAGACAAAACAAAACAGTTTAATTCTATTTCTTTAGATAAAACAGGAACGTTGCTCGCAGAATCTTCCCGTCTCGAGTAGTAATCTGTCTAGTAACTTGACCAATAATCAAGGTTTTATTCAGTCAGGAACTGGAGTCGCCTGTAGAGTTGAATTTCCGAATATTAAACAGTTTAAAAATATTTCGACTAATGGCGCTATCGTAAATGCAGAGCTAATTTTAAAGCCTGTCAATAACTCTTATTCTGACAAATATCCACTGGCCGATTCTCTTTCTGTTTTTGTTGGCGATAATTTGAACAGAATAAGCGGAGCATTAACAAATTCTGCCGGAACTACCGTATACGGGATATTGAACAAAAAAAGCGATGAATTTAACGAAAATATTGGCTATACAATTCCTGTTGGAGCTTTTCTTCAGAAAGAAATGCTTAAAGCATCCGATTCTAGGTCGTCTCTTATTTTAACGTTGCCTGGAATTTCCAAATCTGTTAACAGAATTGTTTTGGGGAATCAAAAATATGCCGATAATAAAATTCAGCTAAAAATTTATTACATCTCTTACTAAATGAAAAATAAAGTTGTTTTATGGAGTTGCTTCCTTTTAATGTCGCTAACTTCATTTTCTCAAAGTATCTCAAGTTCTCCATATTCGCTTTATGGCGTTGGAAGCTTGTACGATTCAGACTTTGGTTATCTGCCTTCTATTGGCGGTTCAGGTATTGCATTACCTTCAGATACTTTTATCAATAATTTAAATCCGGCATCTTTAGGATATATGTATCAAAATCATTTTCTTTTTGATATTGGAGGAAAAGCCATTGCCACAACATATCAAAGCAGACAATCGTACAGAAAATCGAAATAATTTTCAATTTTCTCATTTAGCTTTTGCTTTTCCTGTTACTAAAAATTCTGGTTTTAGTTTGGCGCTTCGTCCATATTCTAGCTCGGTATTTAAAATCTCAAATTTAGAACTCCCAATTGCAGACAGTCAGGAATCTTATTACGTGACAGCACAAGGATCTGGAGGTTTAAACAATCTGGATTTTTCATACGGATATAGATTTGGAAAAAAATTGACAGTAGGAGTAACTGGAACGGTGCTTTTTGGAAATACAATTGATGATCGTGCTTTTCTTATTTCGAATGCAGTTACCACGATACATAAAAAAACAGATTATAGCGGAGTTCGGGCAACATTAGGAGCTCAATTTAAAATAGATTCGACCCTTACAATAGGAACAACAATTAAAGTTCCAGCAAGAATAAATGCATCAAAAGTGCAGTCGGTTGCAAGTATTGCAGATGAAGTAGAAACTGCTATAGAAACGAATATAGCCACAAAGACCGACGATTATTATATGCCTTTAGAATTGGGCTTTGGAGTTAGTAAGCGATTTAAGAATAATTTGAATATGACTTTAGATTATGAGAAGAGTTTTTGGAAAAATACAAAACAGTCTGATCTGTATGGCGAATTTGTAAATCAGGATCGTTTTGCGCTTGGATTTACTTATAGCGCCAAAAAGAATGTTAGAAGATACTGGGATCGAGTAGGGTATGCTGCTGGTGTAAATTTTGACAACGGTTACCTCGAAGTCGACAGACAGCGTGTTAATAGCGCATCTGTTTCTATTGGACTAAACCTACCAATTGAAAATACATTTTCGTCACTCAATATTTCTTATTCTTACGGGCAGAAAGGTAGAATCGCGAATGATTTGATAAAAGAAAATTACCATAAAATATCACTCAATTTATCGTTGGACGGAATTTGGTTCGTCAAGCGAAAGTTTGAATAATACTTAAAAGTCTTTTTTGATTACTGGATATTTATGTTCTAAAATTGATTCTAAAACTTTAGGATCTGAGTTTACATAAAATATTGGATCGTGATCTGTACTTTCAGAAAAACCAACCTTATCACGAAGCAGATTTTTTGTCTGGCGTGCAACAGCTTCTCCTGAATCTATTATTTTAATATGATCTGGGAGAATTTTTTTTATTTGAGGAATTAAATAAGGGTAGTGGCTACATCCTAAAACCAAATAATCAATATTGGCTTCAATCATAGGCTGAAGGTATGACTCTAATAATTGTGTCATTTCTGGCGAATACAAATTGCCATCCTCAATAAGCTGTACAAGTCCATGACCAACTTGCTCAATGATTTTTGTATTGTGAAACATCTCAGCAGTTTTATTAAAGAGCTCACTGTTAAGTGTTCCTTTTGTAGCTAAAATTCCAATTACCTGTGTTTGAGAATTGGTTGCAGCTGGTTTAATAGCTGGCTCAATCCCTACAAATGGAATGTTGTAATCTGCACGAAGTTCTAGTATAGCATTTGTAGTTGCAGTATTGCAAGCAACGACAATTAATTTGCAATTATTCTCTAATAAAAACTCTACGTTTTTTTTACTTAACGCAACAATTTCTTCTTTGGTTTTTTGTCCATAAGGCGCATTTTTGCTGTCAGCTAGATAAATGGTTTTTTCATTTGGAAGAAGATCATGAATGGCGCTCCAAATGGAAGTTCCGCCAATACCAGAATCAAAAACGCCTATAGGATTATTGTTTATCATAAAGCAAATTTAAATATTTTTTAAATAAAATTGTTATTCTAAGTTAAGTCAAATCTTGAAATAATACGAAAGATTAGCTTTAATTTTTTGTAAAAAAAAACTGCTCAAATTATACAAATTGAGCAGTTTAATTATCGAGATTTAATTTCTTAGAATCCTAAATCTTTTTTAACGTCAGCAGTGATGTTTGGACCATCAGCTAATAATAAAGTAGAACCGTCTAATACATATTGGAAACCTTTAGCTTTTCCAACTTTTTGGATAGAAGCTCTAACTTTTTCCATTAATGGTTTTACGATATCAGTTTCTTTTTGTTGTAATTCTTTTTGAGCATTGTCTCTGTAATCAACAATTCTCTTTTGCATATCTTGAACCTCTTTAGAACGCTCACCGTTTACAGCATCAGTTACAGTTGCGGCTTCAGCTTCGTACTTTTTGATTTTTACTTGATATTCGTCAACCATTTTTTTGTATTCAGCATCATATGTACCACTTAATTTTTGCAGTTGATTTTGAGCATCTAGCATAGCAGGCATTTTCCCCATGATCTCGCTTACATCAACATGTGCTACCTTCGCTTGCGCGTTCATTGTGTTACTTGCTCCTAAAATAAGAATTGCGAGCAATTAGTAAAGTTTTGATTTGTTTCATCATTTTTAAAATATTAATTAATTATTGGTCGTATTTGCTTTTTGCGTTTCGGCTTCTTTTGCTTTTTTAGCCGCTTCTCTTTCTTCTAAAATTTTCTTTCTTCTTTCTTCCAATTCTTTTTTACGTTGTTCGTAAAGTAATTGTCTTTCTTCTGCTTTTGTCATTGCAGGCTGTTCTCCGGCAGGTGTTTCTCCCGTAGCTGCAGGTGTTGCAGTTTTAGCAGTTGAGCTTGTTTTAGCGTCACCTGTTGTTGCGGCTGCACCAGGAACTGCTGTTGTAGCTGTTCCAGAAACCGTGCCATTTTTTTTCGCTTCTCTTTCTTCTTGCAGTGCTTTTCTTCTGTCGTCGTATTCTTTCTTCTTAGCTTCCTGTTCTAATTTTCTGTCCTGAATTAGCTTTTCTCTAGTCGCTTCTTTTCTCATCTAGTGCTTTTTGGCGATCAGCCATTGCTGGATTTTCGTCAATTGCATTTTCAATATTTTCTTTAGCTTCTTGTTCTTTCAATTGTTTTTTAGACAGTTGCTCACGTTTTTCAGTACGGTTTAAAATTCTTAAAACCTGATCGCTAATATCGAACCTTTTATTGCTAAAAAGCATGGTAAGATCTGATGATTTATCAAAAACAAAATCATAATTTTTTGCTTCTGCTATATCTTGCACAGCTGTAAAAACCTGATCTTGTATAGGTTTTGCTAAAGTCGCTTTCTGTCTCATTAGATTTCCATCAGAACCAAATTGTTTCTGCTGATAATCCATCATTTCTTGTTCAAGAAACTTAATTTCTGTTTCTCTTTCTTCTATTAATTCTTTTGTAAGTAAAGCTTTTTCTGTTTTTAAGCTTTCTTTCAAATTATTTATATTTAATTTTTTAGCCTCTACTTCTTGTTTCCACTTTTGAGCTTTTTGCTCTAATTGTGATTTAGCTTCTTTATAATCGGAAACATTTTCTAAAATATATTCCATGTCGATGTAGCCAATTCGAGTAGTCTTTCCTTGTGCCTGACTTGTATTTGCTACAATCAAGGCTAAAAATATAAATAAAAATTGTTTTCTCATAACATAACTTTATTTGATGATTTTTAACCAAACGTTATTTCACTAAAATTGTTGTCCAATAATAAAGTGTGTTTCCCATCCATTAGCTTTTGTTTGTCCTGGAAGAGCGTCAAATCCGTAACCAAAGTCAATACCCAATAAACCAAATGCAGGCATGAATACACGTAAACCAGCACCAGCAGAACGATTTAAATCGAATGGATTATAATCTTTAAAAGTTGGGTATGATGAACCTGCTTCTAGGAACGTTAATGCAAAAATAGAAGCCGATGCTTTTAATGTAATTGGGTAACGTAATTCCATTGAGAATTTGTTGTAAATCGTTGCTCCAATTGCATCACCTGCAGCATTTACAGGGGTTAAAGAGTTGTTTGGATAACCTCTTAACTGGATAGTTTCTCTACCATCCATTGAGTAGTTGGCCATACCATCACCTCCTAAGTAAAAACGTTCAAACGGAATTACACCTCTTTCTTGATTGTAAGCTCCTAAGAAACCAAACTCTGTAAGTGTTCTTAATACTAATTTTCCATAAACTTTAGTATACCAGTCTCCTCTAAATTTAACTTTATAGTATTCTAACCAGTTGTATTTTTTCTGATCGACTTTCGCCACATCTGTATCGGCACTTGCATAATCTGATCCAACACTTACAGTTTTTCCAGAGGCATCTGTTTTGATGTAATCTCCAGTATTAAGTGGCTGGCCATAATCATCAGATGTATTTACACCTGTGTATTGTGATTTGTATTCTTTTTGGTTTTTCAAATCACCATAATCAATACCATTAAATAATGAATATGGAGGCGTAACTTTTGCAGTAATACTAAATTCAGAACCATAAGTTGGGAATATTGGGTTTACCCCTTTATTACTTCTTGAAAGTCCAATAGTATAAGCTAAGTTTCTTGAGGCTCCGTTACCAAAAGTAAACAAACCTGTATTATAATTGTTCAAGTCATAGTGCTGATAACTTACAGATTGTGATAGTACAAAGTAGTCATCTGGCACAGTTAATCTTTTCGCTAAACCAACTTGTACTGTAAAAATATTAAAACTTTTGCTTTTATCAACAGTTCGAGTGATGTAATTGTTAAGAAATTGCTTACTGTATGAAAGAGATGAACTAAACTGTACAGGTTTTTTCCCTCCAAACCATGGCTCTGAGAAAGATAAACTATACGTTTGGAAGTATGTACTTCCTTGCAAACGTAGAGCAACTTTTTGTCCGTCTCCCATTGGTAAAGGCTTGTAAGCTTCTTTGTCAAAAATCTTTCTCGCCGAGAAGTTGTTAAACGAAAGACCTAATGTTCCGATGAAACCTCCACCGCCATAACCTCCTTGAAGTTCGACCTGGCTAGATCCTTTTTCGACTACGTTATATTCAATATCAACAGTTCCAGCTCCGGCATCAACATTTTTAAATTTAGGATCAATTGCCTCTGGGTCAAAGAAACCTAATTGTCCAATCTCACGGATAGTTCTAACCAATTGTTCTTTACTGTATTTTTCACCTGGTTTAGTTCTTAACTCACGGTAAATAACGTGGTCATTTGTTTTATCGTTTCCAACAACAGTAATTTTGTTGAAGTAAGCAATAGGACCTTCAGTAACTCTAATTTCAAAATCAATAGTATCGTTAACTGTTTTTACCTCTACAGCATTAATGTTTGAGAACAAATAACCGTTGTTTTGGTATAAGTTGGTAATGTCTTCTGCGTCTGGTTTTGACTTATCAGCAATTCTTTTTTCTAGTAAAACTCCGTTATAAGTTTCTCCTTTTTTGATTCCTAAATAACGATTTAAAAGCTGATCTGAATAAACTGTATTACCTAAGAATTTAATATTTCCGAAGTAATATTTGTTACCTTCTTCTACATTAATCTTAATTGCTAGAGTATTCTTTTTCTTGTTATACTGAACAGAATCATAGATAATACGAGCATCGCGATATCCTTTTTCTTTGTAGGCAGAGATTACTTTTTCTAAGTCAGTTTTGTATTTCTCTGGAATAAATTTAGAAGCCTTAAATACACGAATGAAATTTTTCTGCTTAGTGTCTTTCATCGCAGCACGCAATTGGCTGTCTGTAAGTTGTTTGTTTCCAGTAAAATCAATACTGCTGATTTTAACTTTATCTCCTTTATCTATTCGGACAAGCATATTAACTTGGTGTCCGTTAATACTATCGGGAGTATTGGTAATAGTAACTTTTGTGTTATAAAAACCTTCTTTTTTGTATTTGTTTTCGATGTAATTTTTGGTAGTGGTAATTAAGTTTTCGTTGACAATTTTGTTCTTTGTCAGGTTATTGTCTTTAATTAAGCCTTCTATTTTACTTTTCTTAACACCAATGATTTTAACCTCATTTAATTTAGGAAGTTCAACAATATCTAAATCTAAATAGATACTGTCGTTTTCTACTTTATTAACATAGAATGCGATTTCGTCGAAAAGACCTAGCTTGCCTAATTTTTTAATTGCACTACTAATTTCTTCTCCAGGAACAGTGATTTCCTGACCTTTTTGAAGTCCTGAAAAGGTTACGACAGTTTGCTCATTGAAGCTTATTTTACCAACAACAGAAACTTTAGCTAAAATATATTTTTTTCCTTGATCAAAAGGAACTCTTTCTTGTGCTTTAATTTGTGAAAAACTACCCAATAGTAAAAGGGTAAAGACTATTTGTATTTTTTTTGCAACACTAAAAAATTATTTAATTTGTTCACTGGTTTTTCCAAATCTACGTTCTCTTTTTGATAACTAATAATAGCCTCATATAAATCTTGGTCTTTAAAGTCTGGCCACAAGACATTAGTAAAATACAATTCTGCATAGGCAATCTGCCACAGCAAAAAATTACTTATTCTATGTTCTCCACTTGTTCGTATTAATAAATCTACGTCAGGTAAATTTTGCGTGTAAAGATGCTCATTTATAATTGAATCGTCAATAGTGTCTATTGAAATTATATTATTTTTAACTTTATCACTAATTGACTTTACGGCATTTACCAGTTCCTCTCTAGAACCGTAGCTTAAAGCGAGAGTAAGAGTTAAGCGAGTATTGTTTTTCGTTTTTTCCATAACATCCAAAAGTTCTTTTTGGGCTGTTTTTGGTAATTTATCAAGATTTCCAATTGCATTAAGTCTGATATTGTTTTCTTGAAGGGTAACTAGCTCTTTTTTTAATGAATTAATCAATATTTTCATTAACGCCTGAACCTCAAGTTTTGGACGATTCCAATTTTCTGTAGAAAAAGCATATAGAGTTAAATATTCAATTCCAAGCTTAGCTGAGGTTTTGATTATCTCTTTTACAGATTTAGTGCCATTTTCGTGGCCAAACGCGCGCATGAAACCTTGTTGTTTTGCCCAGCGGCCGTTACCGTCCATAATAATGGCTAGGTGTCTAGGTAAGTTTTTGTGATCTATCGATTCTATTAAATTCATTTTTTAGTATGCGCAATAGCATGGTTTTTTTCCAAAGGTATAGGTTAAAGTCATACCAGAAAAAATATACCAGTCATTATTATTTAAATTTCCAAATTTCATAATACTTGGATTGCTTGTATTTGGATTGCTTCCGTCAATATTATCCGTAAATGTATAGCGTGCACCAACTTCGGCAACTAAAACAAAACGTGGAGATATATTTGATTTTATACCTAATGTAATAGGTATAGACATAGAACTTCTGTTCTTTAGCTCGTATACGGTATTGGGAGTTGCAGTGTATCGGTATAGATTATTGAAGAAGAAATAATTTAAACCAGTAAACACGTAAGGCGTTATTTTTGTGTGATAATCGTGCAGATTAAAATCGAAAAAATTAAATTCTAAACCAGCAGAAAGCTCTTTTATGTCATTGTCAAAACGATAGCCTCTTTGATTTCTTCCTGTTTCATCAGATTTGTAATCGTTTCCACTAATATTTGACTGTGTATATGAGAATCTCCATGCGTGTCTTGGGCTTCTGTTCCATTTGTAAAGAACACCAAAAGCTAATTTTTCTGGAGCGATATAAGTTGTTTTTCCAACATCGCCTACAAAGTTGCTTCCGCCAAGAAAAACACCAATCTCATTGATCTGAGCATTAAGTGTAATAAAGGGGAAAAAACATAACAATAAATTAAAAATTTTCTTCATTTAATTCAAAATTGCGTGCAAATATAATAATTATCAATACGAATCAAAGTTCCTTTAGTTAAATGTGCTTTTTTTTCAATTTACGTTATGATTTTGAGCCATTTAATGATGATTCACTACATGCAGAACGAGAAAATGTGGTATTATCGTATAGTGAAGAATCAGAAAAGAGTTTAATTTCTTTTATCTTCTCCCCAGAGCAGTTTGTTTCTCAAGGTTTTTAAGAAAGTCTCGTCTGGTATTTCAACCATTTTAATTTTGTAATCTGTTTTTTTAATTTTTAAAATAGACTCGTTTTTTACCGAAGAAATTCTTGAGTCTAAAGAAACCAAATATTGGTCTTCTCTTCCTGTTACGCGCAAAGTAATTTCTGTATCGTCGGGAATAACAAGAGGTCTGGCAGTTAAATTATGTGGAGCAATTGGCGTAATTACTAAACTTTTGACATCTGGCGTTAAAATTGGCCCGCCACAGCTTAAAGAATATCCTGTAGAACCGGTTGGCGTTGAAATGATTAATCCGTCTGCCCAATAAGAATTTAGATATTCGTTGTTCAAATAGGTTTCTACTGTAATCATCGAAGTGGTATCTTTTCTACTCACTGTAACTTCGTTCATAGCGAAATTAAGTTCTTTAAAAGCTTCGTTGTAAGGTTCGCATGTGATTCCTAATAAAGTTCTTTCAGAAGTGGTGTAGTTTTGATCAATAACGTATTGAAGTAAAATATCTATATTTTCTTTCTGAACTTTGGCAAGAAAACCTAATCGTCCAGCATTTATACCTAATAAAGGTACTCCAGAATTACGAACAAAAGCAGCGGCTCTTAAAATCGTTCCGTCGCCTCCAATACTAATCAACATTTCGAAACTATTATCTAAAGCAGTACTTGGCGAAAAAGTTTTGTATTCTTTTTTTATAAGCTGTTTTTCATAAAGCATATTCAGGAAATTTTCTTCAATTACCATTTCGACGTTGTTGGTATTGAAAAATGTGAAGATGTCTTTTATAATAGGTTCAGTGCTATTCTGATAGTATTGTCCGTAAATGGCTATTTTCATTCGTTGTAAATTAGATAATTTGTCAATGTGTCAATTAGATAATCTGGAAATGCGAAAATTATCTAATTAACTAATTTTCTCATTGGCACATTCATAATTTATATGTTGAGATATTTGTCTAAATAATCTGATCGCTCTTTTAAGCTATTGATATAGTTGTCTTCTTGATGCTCTGAAATAATTTCGTAACCATATCTTCTATACGTCTGAATAATTTCGTTGATTGCTCCCAAGCCAATTTTTACAGTGATTTGAACATTTTCTGTATCAGCTTCAGAAACAAAACAGCCTAAAATTTTACCATTATTGCTTTCTACAATTTGAGTTACTTCACTCATAGAATAATCCAAAAGCCCTTTTTGTACAATAATAATGGCACCAGGTTCTTTTAAAAATGGAGTTTCCTGAAAAAACTTCATGATGTCTTCCATTTCGTAGTATCCTATATAATTATTGTTTTCATCAAGAATAGGCAGGATATTCGTGTGGTTTTTTGCAAAAACCTCTAGAACATCTAGCCAAATCATCGATTTTCTGGCAAAGAAACGTTCTAAAGCGTATTTGTAATCAATTGCTTTTTTATCAGTGTCAAATGTTTCAACATCATCAGAAGAGATGCTTCCAATAAAAATACCATCTTCTAAAATCGGAAAATGAGAAAAATTTACATCGATAAAAAAGTCCTGAATCGAGGCAATTGTTTCCTGACTGTCAATTGCTCTGAAATCGTTTGTGATATAGTTTGTAATTTCTGTCATAAATCAATTGAGGATATTTGATGCAAAATAATCAAAAAATACCGAAAACCGCTCTGTTTTACTTTGTATTTTTGTCGTAACAAATATAAGATTACTAGAATTAATATCTATTTATATGACAAAATTAAGTGTAAATATCAATAAAATAGCAACGCTTCGAAATGCTCGTGGCGGAAATGTTCCCGATTTATTAAAAGTAGTCGCAGATATTCAGCGTTTTGGCGGACAAGGAATTACAATTCACCCACGTCCAGATGAGCGCCATATTCGTTATCAAGATGCACGCGATTTAAAAGCAGTTGTTACCACAGAATATAATATTGAAGGGAATCCGCAAGCATAATTTTATTGATTTAGTTTTAGAATGCAAACCAGATCAGGTAACCTTAGTTCCAGACGCAATTGGTGCAATAACCTCTTCTGCTGGCTGGGATACAATCAAAAATCAAGAATATTTGACTGAAGTGATTCAGGAGTTTCAAAGAAACGGAATAAGAACTTCAATTTTCGTTGATCCAATTTTAGAAATGATTGAAGGCGCGAAAAAAACAGGAACAGATAGAATTGAGTTGTACACAGAATCTTTTGCACATCAATATAGTTTAGGAAACGAAAAAGGAATTGATCCTTATGCTAAAGCTGCAGTATTGGCAAATGAATTAGGGTTAGGAATCAATGCTGGACACGATTTGAGTTTAGATAATATCAAATTTTTTAAAGAAAACATTCAAGGTTTATTAGAAGTTTCTATTGGCCATGCTTTAATTTCGGAGGCGCTTTATCTTGGTTTAGATAATACTGTAAATATGTATCTGAATAAATTGAAATAATTCTTTAAAAAGAAAAAATTAAAAATATGCTTTATTCAAAAATAGAAGGAGAAGGAAAACCATTTGTCATCATGCACGGATTTCTCGGAATGTCTGATAATTGGAAAACTTTAGCCGGGCAATATGTAGAAGCCGGATTTCAAGTTCATATTTTAGATTTAAGAAACCACGGTCGCAGTTTTCATTCAGATGAATGGAGTTATGAAGCGATGGTTCAAGATGTGTACGAATACTGTCAAGCAAATAATCTGACTAGAATAGATATTCTAGGACATTCGATGGGAGGGAAAGTAGCGATGCTTTTTGCTACGACACATCCAGAAATTGTAGACAAATTGATTGTGGCAGATATTGGTCCGAGATTCTACAAACAGCATCATCAGGATATTTTGGCAGGATTAAATGCAGTAGATTTTTCTGTAAAACCAAGCCGAAATGATGTAGAAGCAATTTTATCTCAATATGTTCCAGATTTCGGGACTCGTCAGTTTTTGCTGAAAAATCTATATTGGAAAGAGCCAGGACAATTGGCTTTTAGATTTAATTTAGAAGCTTTTAATAATAATCTGGATGCGATCGGAAAACCTTTGGCAGATCATTTGGTTTTTAATAATCCGACATTATTTATTAGAGGTGGAAATTCTGGCTATATTCAAGATGCTGATCTTGATGAAATTCGTAAGCATTTTCCAAATTTAAAATTAGAAACCATTCCAAATGCAGGACACTGGCTTCATGCTGAAAATCCGAAAATGTTTTTTGAATTGACAGCAACGTTTTTAAAAGAATAAAACACTTTTGATAAAATTTTATTATTTTTAAATAAATTTTAAACCTAAAAACTATGAAATTATTACTTAGACTTCTCGTTACGGTCTGCTTTGGTTTTATTATTGTCTAACATTTTAACAGGGGTTCATGTTGCTAGTTTTGGTACAGCAGTAATTGTTGCAGTAGTTTTAGGATTGCTGAATATCTTTATTAAGCCAATTTTAGTGTTGTTAACTTTGCCAGTAACGTTTGTTACGCTTGGTTTATTTTTATTAGTCATAAACGCGGTAATTATTTTACTGTGCACTAATATTGTAGGCGGTTTTGCAGTAAATTCATTTTGGACAGCATTAATATTCAGCATTATTCTATCTATACTTCAATCTCTTACTTATAAAATACTAGGAGACGATAAATAAAAACAAATCGGCAGATTAAAACTGCTTCAAATACAATAGATTAAAAACTTGGTTGGGTTGCAAAAATTTTATAATTTTGCAACCCAATTTTATTATGTAAATTAAAGAAGAAGATGGATATTAAAAGAGTAGCAATAGACGCTGTAAACGAGACAATCGTTATGAACGTTGTTCATATGGATTATAAAGGTCAAGTAGCAAAAAGAATTAACGAAAAAATGCCTTTAGCGCAAGTAAAAGGATTTAGAAAAGGTGCAGTGCCTAAAGATCTTGTTGAAAAACAATACGGAAAAGGTATTAAACAAGAAGAGATTAAAAAAGTAGTTGATTTGGCTTTAGAGCGTTATATTCAATCTGAAAGATTAAATCTTTTAGGAACTCCTCTTGCTAAAGTAAACGAAGATTTTAACTGGGATGCTGAAGAATTAACTTTTGAATACGAAATTGGTTTAGTGCCAAATTTCGAAATTGATCTTGAAGCTAAAAACAATATCGTAAAATATATCGTTACTGCTGATGATAAATTAATCGACGGACAAGTAGAGCGTATCCAAAAACAATTTGGAAAAGCAGTTCCTCAAGAAGTTTCTGATGCTAAATCTGATTTAACTGGAACTTTCTCTAGCGAAGCAAACGGAATCAACAATACAACTACAATTGCTGTTGATGCATTCAGCAAAAAAGCTCAAAAACAATTCACAGGTAAAAAAGTTGGAGATGTTGTTACAGTAAGCACAAAAGGTTTATTTGAAGACGATCACCAATTAATGGATTACTTAAAAGTTGGTCACGAAGGTGTTCACGGTTTAGATGTTGAAGTAAACTTTACTATTGAGGCAATCAACGGTTCTGAACCAGCTGAATTAAACCAAGAATTATTCGACAAACTTTTTGGCGAAGGAAAAGTGGCTTCTTTAGAAGATTTAAAAGCTAAAATTAAAGAAGATGCTGAAGCTCAATTCGCTCAGCAAGCTGACCAAAAATTATTATTAGATGTTCAAGATTTCTTGATCGAAAACACAAAATTCGATTTGCCAGCTGAATTCTTGAAAAAATGGTTGCAAACTGTTGGAGAGAAAAAACTTTCTGCAGAAGAAGCTGAAGTTGAATACGCAAGATCTGAAAAAGGTTTACGTTTCCAATTAATCGAAGGAAAAGCTTTGGCTCAAAGCAATATCCAAATTACATTTGATGACTTGAAAGAGTTTACATCAAACGCAATCAGACAGCAAATGGCTCAATTTGGTCAAACTAACCCAACTGACGAAGAAGTTCAAGGAATCGTGGCTAGAGTTTTATCTAACCAAGACGAAGTGAAAAGACTTTCTGAGCAAGTTGTAGCAACTAAAATGTTAGATATCTTCAAAGAAAAAGCTAACCCAACAACTAAAGAGGTTACTTACGAAGAATTTATTGCAGACTTCTTACGGAGAATAAATTTTAGTCTGAAAGTCAAAAGTTGTAAAGTCGAAAGTTAAGAAGTATACTTTTTAAAAATTAAGATTTTATTACAGAAACTGAAAGATAAAAATAATTATATTTGAACGTCAATGGAATTTTTTATTCTGTTGACGTTCTTTTTTTGTTTCAGGTTTGAAGTTGGTAAAAGTTTCTTAGAAAGAAAAACTTAGAACCTTAGCAGACTTAGAATCTTAGCATCTTAAAAAAGACGACAAATTGGCATTTCTTATAAAAAGGTATGAACTTTGTTTAATTCGTTTAAGTCACTTGCTGACTTTAGACTTTTCAACTTTAAACTAAAAATATGAACTACGGTAAAGAATTCAAAAAATTTGCTACAAAGCACCAAGGAGTAAACGCAATGTATTACGATAAAATCGTAGCAACAATGACTCCAACAAACATGACTCCATATATTATCGAAGAGCGCCAATTGAATGTTTCTCAATTAGACGTTTTCTCAAGATTAATGATGGACAGAATTATCTTTTTAGGAACAGGCATCGACGATCAGATCGCTAATATTGTTCAGGCTCAGTTATTATTCTTAGAAAGTGCTGATGCTTCAAAAGATATTCAAATTTATTTAAACTCTCCTGGAGGAAGTGTTTATGCAGGTTTAGGAATTTACGATACAATGCAATACATCAAACCAGATGTAGCAACAATCTGTACAGGAATGGCAGCTTCTATGGGAGCAGTTCTATTATGCGCAGGAGCAGCAGGAAAACGTTCTGCATTGCCTCACTCAAGAGTAATGATTCACCAGCCATCTGGAGGAGCACAAGGTGTTGCAACAGATATGGAAATCAACTTACGCGAGATGTTGAAATTAAAAGATGAATTATACAACATTATTTCGCACCACTCTGGACAAACTTTTGACAAAGTGCACAAAGACAGTGAGCGTGACTACTGGATGAAAGCTGATGAAGCAAAAGAGTACGGAATGATTGATGAAGTATTAAGAAGAGGATAATTTTTAGGTTCTAAGTTGCGAAGACACTAAGATTCTAAGTGTTCTTTGTAATTTTAAAATCAAATAAAAAAATAAAAATATTAAGCTGTAAAGAGCTAAGTTTTTAAGTTTTAGGTCAAAAAGCTTAGAAACTTAGTATCTTTGCGACTTAGTAACTTAAATAAAGAATGGCAAAAGTAGTATTAGAATGTTCGTTTTGTGGAAGAAAAAAGCCAGAAACTAATTTATTAATTGCAGGTATCAATGCACACATTTGTGATAAATGTATTGAGCAAGCACACGGAATTGTTTTAGAAGAATTAAAATCTAGCGGAAGCGCAAAATTAGTTGGGGACTTAATTTTAAAGAAACCAAAAGAAATTAGAGCTTTCCTAGATCAATATGTTATTGGTCAGGATCAGACTAAAAAAGTAATGTCGGTTGCGGTTTACAATCACTACAAACGTTTAATGCAACAGCAATTAGACGATGAAGTAGAGATCGAAAAAAGTAACATCATCATGGTTGGTCAAACAGGAACAGGAAAAACATTAGTGGCAAAAACGATTGCTAAAATGTTAGACGTTCCGTTGGCAATTGTTGATGCGACAGTATTAACAGAAGCAGGTTATGTTGGAGAAGACGTTGAAAGTATTTTGACACGTTTGCTTCAAGCTGCAGATTACGATGTAGCAAAAGCAGAAAGAGGAATCGTATTTATTGATGAGATTGATAAAATTGCTCGCAAAAGTGATAATCCGTCAATAACGCGTGATGTTTCTGGAGAAGGTGTTCAACAGGCGTTATTGAAATTGTTGGAAGGAACGTTTGTAAATGTACCGCCAAAAGGAGGACGTAAGCATCCGGACCAAAAATTTGTTGAGGTAAATACTCAAAATATCTTGTTTATTGCAGGTGGAGCTTTTGATGGTGTTGAACGTATTATTTCAAAACGCTTAAATCGTCAGGCGGTTGGTTACTCAACTTCTAAAAATGTTGATAATATTGACAAAGACAATTTATTGCAATACATTATTCCAAAAGACATTAAAGATTTCGGATTGATTCCAGAGATTATTGGTCGTTTGCCAGTTTTAACGCACATGGATCCTTTGGATAAAGAAACGCTTCGTGCCATTTTAACACAACCTAAAAATGCATTGATCAAACAATATCAGAAATTATTCTTGATGGATGATGTTGAGTTTACTATAACAGATGAAGCTTTAGATTTTATTGTAGACAAAGCTTTAGAATATAAATTAGGAGCTCGTGGATTACGTTCTTTATGCGAAGCAATTTTGACAGATGCCATGTACGAACTGCCAACTTCAGATGATACAAGTTTGACAATTGACAAAGAATACGCAGAACATACGCTAAGCAAAAACTTGCTGAAACGTATGGAAATTGCTTCTTAAGCTATAAAATCAACTTTGACAAAGTTCAATTATAAAACCTGTTCATTTATTTGAGCAGGTTTTTTTTATTTTCTTTTTTGTTTGGTTTCATGAAAACTAAACTTCTGTTTTAGCCCTGATCGAAACGGCATCCTTTTGCTGTGGGGTTCACAGCAAAAGATACAGTGAAGAGCAGGACAGATGTTCTTTTGGAAACGAAATGTGTCGCTTTTAATAAAATTATTGCACTCTAAATTTCTCGCGATACTCAATTGGTTTCATGCCAACCATTTTATAAAAAACCTTTCTAAAGGCTTTTGGATCGTTATAGCCAGTTTTTTCGATAATTTCTGAAATCGAAAGCTGGGTTTGCTCTAGATATTTCTTTGAACTTTCGACTCTAATATTTTGTAGATATTCAATTGGCGGAATTCGGTTACTTGTTTAAAACGGCGTGTCATATTTCTGGCACTTGTCGGAATGTCTTTTGTAATTTCTTCTAGTTTTTCGATGGTGTGATACTGGCTTTCAATTTTTTGCTGTAACATGGCAACCAAAGTGTCATTGTGTAAATGGTTTGGTCTGAAAGTGCTAAAATAGCTTTGCTTGTATCGGTTTAAGTCGATAGAAAATATTTTGGCAATTTTAACTGCCATTTCGTTACCGCAGAATTTTTGAATCAAAAGAATCAATAAATGAAAAGTTGAGGTAGATCCTCCGCTTGTATATAAACTTCCGTCGGCGGTTAAGGTTTCTTCTGGTTTTAATTTCACCATCGGAAAGGCTTTTGTAAAAGCGCCGCAAGCATCAACATGGGTTGTAGCAAGTTTTTCGTTTAATAAACCAGATGCGGCAAACAAAAATGCGCCAGTACAAAAACTGGCTAATTCGGCTCCAGTTTTATGTTGTTTTTGAAGCCAAGGAATAAAGTTTTTATTCTTTTTAATCATCTCGCTCATATTATCAGTAGTAAAAGCGGGAATTAAAATTAAGTCTAGAATAATTTCTGAAGTTTCAATGGAATTACTTTTATATCCAAATATATTTCCTTGGTCGTTTTGCTCTTTAGATTGAAAAATCATTATTTCAAATGGTTTTTCTGTTCCCGATGTAAGTTTATTTGCAGTTTCAAAGACTTCTAATATCGCGGCTATACTTAATAATTTATAGTCGTGAGGTACGATTAAACCTAGTTTCTTGCTCATGATATTTGTTGTTTTTGGAATTTCAGTTAACACAAAAATAAGCAAATTGTCTTAAATGCCCCTAAAGTTGACTTTTATTGTCGTTTTAAACTAATCTTAAAATTTTACATTTGCTTTGATTAATTTGTAATTTTATAAAGATGAAAACAAAGATATTCTTAAATCTTGCGGTAAAAGATTTAAATCGTGCAGTGAAATTTTTTAATGAACTTGGTTTTTCTACAAATCCAAAGTTCACAAATGAACAGGGGGCTTGTATAGTAATTAGTGATAACATTTTTACAATGCTTTTGGTTGAAGAGTTTTATCAAACCTTTACTCCAAAGAAAATTTGTGATTCTACTACAACAAGCGAAGTCCTTATTTCTCTTTCTATGGAATCACGTGAGAAAGTAGATGAAACAATTGAGAAAGCGGTAAAAGCTGGTGGAACAGATTATCAAGAAGCAAAAGATTATGGTTGGATGTACCAAAGAACTTTTCTAGATTTGGATGGACATCATTGGGAAGTCTTTTTTATGGATGAAAGTCAAATTCCAACCAATTAAAGATGATTTCGGTAGAAGTCATAATTAATGCGTCAATAGAAAAAGTTTGGGATTTTTGGATTACGCCAAAACATATCCAAAACTGGAACAGTGCTTTTGATAATTGGTATACGTCTTATGCTGAAAATGATTTGCAAGAAAAAGGAAAGTTTAGATATGAAATGAGATCAAAAGATAAAGATGAAAGTTTTGATTTTGAGGGAATATATACAAAAAGTTGAAAAATTTCAGTTAATAGAATATAAGCTTTCAGACAATAGAATCGGAAGCGTTCATTTTGAAGATTTTGGAAACAATGTAAAGCTTGTTGAATATTTTGAACCCAATAAAACTGATTCTGAAAGCATGCAAAAGCAATGGTGCCAAGATGTGATTGATAACTTTAAGAAATACACAGAGAGATTTTAAAACTAAATTTATTTATAATAATGATAACAATAAAAAATACTGTAAAAGCATCTGCAGAGAAAGTTTGGAAGTTTTGGAATACACCAGAACATATTACAAAATGGAGTTTTGCTTCTCCAGATTGGCACACGCCTCACGCAGAAGCAGATTTAAGAGAAGGAGGAAAATTTAAATCGACTATGGCTGCCAAAGACGGAAGTATGAGTTTTGATTTTGGAGGCGAATTTACTTTAGTAAAACCAAATGAAGCACTTTCGTATGTTCTGGGAGACGGAAGAAAGGTTGAAATTACTTTTACAGAAACTGCAGAGGGTGTAGAAATTGTAGAAAGTTTCGACCCAGAAACTCAAAATCCAGAAGAAATGCAGCGCGCAGGCTGGCAGGCAATTTTGGATAATTTTAAAAGTTACGTAGAGGCTAATTAATTTTAGCTTCAAAGTCTCAAAGGTCAAAGATTACAAACTTAAATTAGCTTATATCACTTATATGGTTTAAAAGAAATAAATATCTAACCCAACAAAAAAAAACAAAAAATGACAAAACAAATATGGTTGAATCTTCCTGTAAAGGACGTAGCAAAAGCGAAAGATTTTTTTTGGAAAATTGGTTTTTCGTTTAATGAACAGCATGACACCCCAAGTTCGACTTGTATGGTTGTAGGTGAAGGACATTTTGTAGTAATGCTTTTTGAAGAAATGCTTTTTTCTAGTTTCTCTCAAAATAGTATTACTGATACTAAATCGAGTTCGGAAGTATTGATTTCAATCGATGCTGAAAGCAGAGAAGAAGTTGATGAACTAGCTGAAAAAGTAAAACAAGCTGGCGGAACTGTGTTTGCTCCTCCTGCAGAGAGTCAGGGTTGGATGTATGGTTGTGGTTTTGCCGATTTGGACGGTCATCGTTGGAATGTCTTATTTATGGATTTTAGTAAATTACCAGATTAAAATGGAAAAATTAGTTTTTAATATCAAGATCAAGGCTCCCAAAGAAAAGATTTGGAAAGTCTTATGGGACGACGAAACTTACCGAAAATGGACAAGTTCTTTTTGTGGAGAAAGTTACGTTGAATCGAGTTGGAACGAAGGCGACAAAATTTATTTTTTGGGCGCAGCTGGAGAAGGAATGAATAGTTTAATTGAAAAAAAATTCCAAATGAATACATGGCTTTTAAGCATTTGGGTGAACTGAAAGATTATAAGGAAGTTCCGCCAAATGCAGAAACAGAACAATGGACTGGAGCCATGGAAACCTATCGTTTAGATCAAAAAGGGGATTTGGTTGATCTTCATGTGGAAGTTGATGTGATCGAAAAGCATATAGACTATTTTAAAGAAGCATTCCCAAAAGGATTGGAGACCATTAAAGAGTTATCTGAGAAATAGAGAATGTAGAAGAAAGAAGCGAAAGCAAGACTTTGTTTTGTGCTTCAAACGGAATTAACAATTTATAATTAACAATTAATAATTAAAAAAAATGGTAGCAATAAATCCATATTTAATGTTTAACGGAACTTGCGAAGAAGCGTTCCTGTTTTATAAATCGGTTTTTGGAGGAGATTTTCCGTATATCGGAAAATTTAAAGACGCTCCAGCAGAAGAAGGAGAAGTGCTTTCTGAAGAAGCATTAAATCGCATTATGCATGTTTCGCTTCCAATTGGAAATACCATTTTAATGGGAAGCGACAGTCATCCTAGATACGGAGACGTAGGTTTTGGAGATAATTTTTCGATTTCTATTAATACAGAAAGTACAGACGAAGCAGATAGAATTTTTAACGGACTTTCGGCTGGAGGAAAAGTTGAAATGCCAATGAACAATACTTTCTGGGGATCTTATTTCGGAATGTTTAAAGATAAATTTGGTGTCAATTGGATGGTGAGTTTTGATAAAAACATTCCAAATCAATAGCCAAAAAGTTACGTTATTTTAATAATAAAAGATAATTGTTAAATTACTCGAAAAAGCACATTTATATGTGCTTTTTCTTTTCAAAAAAACAAGGATTATTCTTTTTTATCAACGAGAGATTGCCGATTTTTGTCGCTTCAAAATCAAGAAAGAAAAATGGCAAGCAGAAGATAAAGAGATAATTTTATTAAAAGTTTCAGGACACGATAAAATTGGAGTTACAGCAGGTTTAACGGCTGTTTTAGGAGCATACGACGCTAATATATTAGATATCGGCCAAGCTGATATTCATGACACACTTTCTTTAGGAATTTTGTTCGAAATTGCAGCAGGTTCATCTTCGGCTCCGGTTTTAAAAGATCTTCTTTTCAAAGCTTATGAATTAGAAATCAAAGTAAAATTTATTCCGATTTCTATTGAAGATTACGAAACTTGGGTAAAATCACAATCTAAGCAACGATACATCATTAATATTTTGGGCGAAAAACTAGCGACTTCTCAATTGGCGGCAGTTACCAAAATCATGTCAGATCAAAACCTAAATATCGATTCTATTATCCGATTAACAGGAAGAACTTCTATTGTAGAAAAAGAAGAATATCCACGTTCTTGTATTCAATTGTCTGTGACAGGAGAGATTGTAAATAAAATTGTCATGACAGCAAGTTTTATGGAAGTCTCTAGAGCACTAAATGTCGATATTTCTTTCCAAGAAGATAATATTTATAGAAGAAACCGCCGCTTGGTTTGCTTCGATATGGATTCTACTTTAATCCAAACCGAAGTAATCGATGAATTAGCAGAATTGAATGGAGTAGGAGATCAAGTTCGCGCTATTACAGAATCGGCTATGAATGGCGAAATCGACTTTAATGAAAGTTTCAAAAAACGTATGGCACTTTTGGAAGGTTTGAGCGAAGAAGTGTTGCAAAATGTAGCAATCAATTTGCCAATCACGCAAGGGGCGCATCGTTTAATGAAAGCTCTAAAATATTACGGTTATAAAACCGCTATTCTATCTGGAGGATTCACTTATTTTGGAGAATATCTTCAAAAAGAATTAGGAATAGATTATGTTCATGCCAATCAATTAGAAATAAAAGACGGTAAACTGACAGGTAAATATTTAGGCGATATTGTTGATGGCCAGAAAAAAGCCGAATTCTTGAAAGCAATTGCCGAAAAAGAAGGAATTCACATCAACCAAACCATTGCAGTTGGAGATGGAGCAAACGATTTACCAATGTTAAACTTAGCCGGTCTAGGAATCGCTTTCCATGCTAAACCAAAAGTAAAAGAAAGCGCTTCAACTTCAATCTCAAGTTTAGGTCTTGATGGTGTTTTATATCTTTTAGGATACCACGACAGATATATCGATATGATGTAGAAGGCAATGCTGTGCAATTTTTGTCATTTCGACGAAGGAGAAATCCTCGTAAGAAACTCGACAAAGATTGGTTTTCGTTGCGAAGCTACTTGTAGAGATTTCTCCTTCGTGAAAAGACATACTGAATGTAATAAAAGCAAACAAACCTCAGTCTTTACAATAAAAGGCTGAGGTTTTTTTATATGGGCATGTTACGACGTGGCGAATAAAAATATCCGTTTCACAAGAGCGATAGCGAACTGGTGAAGAAATTCTTTTATTTTTAAAGAAAAAAAGGACTTCACTTCTATCCCTTATGTAAGTTTGGTAGAATCAGTGGTTTTAATTTAAGTTTATTTTTTCTTTTAATTCATTATAAATTTTTTCAGTGCATGGAGTTTTAATATCTAACTCAATTCCGTAATTAATTATTGGACTGGCAAATAGTTCTAACTCATTATTTGCTTTGTTTGAGTTGATATCAAGCTGTAATGAAGTTGGTGTTTTTGGCGGAAAAGTTGTCGCTTTTTTAAAAGTCTTTTCAATGATTTCCTCACTTAGGTTAATTCCTTTTTTGTCCGCTATAAGTTTAATCTCTTTCATGATTCCTTCAGCTTCATTTCTTTGTAAAGAAACTGTACAGACTTCTCCAATTGACGAATTGTACTTAGAAGTTACTAAACCAAAACTAGCGATAAAAATAAATTTAGTCCAGATTTCAGTAAAAGAATCATCTTTCAATTCAAAATCTACTTTGCTTTCAGATAATAAATCAATGATCCAGTCAATGTTTTCATTAAAATTTTCGGGATCGCGTCCAATAAATATTTTTCCTGGCTTTCCTTTGTGTTCAACAATTCCCTTTTCTTTTATATGAGAAGCGACATAAATACAACTTGGCAGAATAGTATTTTTAGGAATTATTTTTCTTATTCTTTCATAAATGTCAGCCCCATTCATCATAGGTAATATAATGGTCTTTGGACTAATGATTTGAATCATCTGTTTGCAGATATTTTCAAGATCGTATTCCTTCGTGCAAACTAATATTAAATCAGGAGATTGTACCTCCTTTATATTATCATAAATAAATTCAGGTTTTGTAACCGAATTAGGGTGTTCGCTAGAAAGTAAAATTAATCCATTGTTTTTAACAACATCATAAGTTTGCTCTCTTGCAATAAATGTAATTTGATGTTGTTTTTTAGTCTCATTGGCTTGATTAATTTTAAAACCAAAATAACCTCCAACTCCGCCGAGTCCAACTACGACAATATGTTTTCTTTCCATTTTTTTATTTTTTTACAAATATCATTTCTTCTGCGTTTACTAATACTTGTCAAATGATAAGAATTTAGAAATGGGAAGTATCTCTTCTAATACGGCTTAACGAAGTATCTGTAATTCCAAGATAAGAAGCTATAATCTTGAGCGGTACATGTTTAAATATATCGGGTCTTTGTTTTAAAAGCTTTAAATATCTAGTTTCGGCTTTTTGACTTACCATTTCTATAAGTCTATCGTTAAGCTTGTGGTAATTAATTACAAACAACAGTCGGCTAAATTCTCTAAATTGAGAAATAGAATGAAAATTGTCTTGAACAGTCTCTAAACCCGTTTCCCAAAAAGTACAATCTGTAATGGTTTGAAATGTTTCTTTGGTAGGTTCCTTTTTAAAAAAAGAAAGAAAGTCGTTTACAAAACAAGGTGCAGTGAAGATATTTGTAATGATTTCGTCATTATCTTCGTTTAGAATAAAAGACGCCATGTAGCCTTTTTCTAAAAAGTAAGTTTTGGTGCTTACCGTTTCTTTATCCAGTAGAATAGAGTTCTTTTCTAATTTAAAGGGAGTAAAATTTTTAGTGATTTTTTCTACAATCTCTTTTTCTATTGGAAACAGGGAATGGAAAAAGTTATTTAAAACTAATTTATCTTCGGGATTAGTCACTATTTATTTTTTTTGGATTTATTCAAGTATGTATAAGTGCAATCTAGGCCGATTACAAAATGGAAGATAGACTTTTAAAAGTCCGAAATCCTTTTAGCAAGCAACAAACCTCTCTTTGTTGAGAGCGAAAAGTCTCGTAATTTTATGTTGCACTACGAGTTATAATTTTAGGTCTGTAAAGTTTTGTCTAAAACTTTTTTGAATTTATTTTCGAGATTCTAATTCTCTTTTAATTTCTTTTAAATTTTTCAGATTTAAATAAAGGATAAACAACAAAGCAACAGGAATAATATTCATTGCGCTAAAACCTTTCATAAAAACAATGAATATATTAAGAACAAATAAGACAAAAAGGACAACACAAAATATAGCATTGACAGTTTTTAATGTCTTCTGATTTTTTATCAGTTCCTCAGTAGTCAGGTCACTAAATTTTGTTTCTTTCATCTCTATTAAATAAAATTGTTTAACACATTTCCTTTAACTGTTCCAAGTAATCTCTCTGATTGGATAGCCTCGGAATTTTATGTTGTCCGCCCAATTTATCTCTTTCTTTCAACCAGTCATAAAAAAGATTTTCGCGAGCAACATTAATTACCAAAGGGTTCAAAGTCATATTATTGTAACGTTTTGCTTCGTAATCTGAGTTTAAAGTTTGCAATGTTTCATCTAAAACCTTTTGGAAAAGACCAACATCAGCTGGATGTTTCTTAAATTCGATCATCCATTCGTGTGCGCCTTTTTCTTTGTCGTGCATAAAAATAGGAGCAACGGTATAATCTATAACTTCAGTTTGCGTAACCTGGCAAGCTTTCGCAATTGCTTGATCGGTGTTTTCTACCATTAACTCTTCACCAAAAACATTGATATGATGTTTTGTTCTTCCTGTAACTCTAATCCTGTACGGATTCAGTGATGTAAAACGAACCGTGTCGCCAATCAGATAACGCCACAAGCCAGAATTTGTTGTGATAACAATAGCATAGTTTTTATTCAGTTCTACATCTGCTAAACGAATTACTTTTTGGTTTGGAGTTCCAAAAGTGTCCATTGGAATAAATTCGTAGAAAATTCCGTAATCCAACATTAGCAATAAATCACTTGAATTATTTAAATCCTGAATCGCAAAAAAGCCTTCAGAAGCGTTATAGATTTCGTAGTATCTAAAATCTTTGCTTGGCAGACAGTTTTTTGTATTGTTCTTTATAAGGAGAAAAACTTACGCCACCATGAAAGTAAACTTCCAAATTTGGCCAAAGTTCCAATAAACTTTGTTTACCAGTATTTTCTAAAACTTTATTCATTAAAACTAGCATCCAAGAAGGAACTCCTGCAAAACTGGTTACGTTTTCATTTTTTGTTTCGTTAATGATGGCGCCGATTTTAGTTTCCCACTCGCTCATAAGTGAAGTTTTGCTGCTTGGTGTACTGCTAAATTCAGCCCAAATTGGCATATTTTCAATTAAGATTGCCGATAAATCGCCAAAGAAAGTATTGTTGTTTTCGTAAATCTGAGAGCTTCCTCCTAAACGAAGACTTTTTCCTAAAAACAATTCAGAATCTTCATTATTATTCAAATAAAGGCATAAAAGATCTTTACTTCCTTTATAGTGGCAATCTTCCAGCGCTTCGTTACTTACAGGAATAAATTTGCTTTTTGCATTTGTTGTTCCGCTAGACTTAGCAAACCATTTAATTGGTGTTTCCCAAAAAACGTTCTGCTCACCCAAACGTGTGCGCTCAATTAATGGTTGCAATTCTTCATAAGTCGCAATAGGAACTCTTTCTGCAAAGGTCTGATAGGAATTGATACTCGAAAAATCATATTGTTTTCCAATAACTGTATTTTCAGATGCCGTCAATAAGTTGTGCAATAATTCTTCTTGAACTTCATTTGGGTATTTTAAAAAAAGCTCTATTTGATGAATCCTTTGTTTTAGGACCCACGATGCAAACGAATTGATAATAGATAAAGGCATGAATTTGGTTTTTAGTTAACTAATTTTAGGTTTTAAATCTCACAATCTATAGTAAAACTAAAAACTTAAAATTTGAATATCGAGAGACAAGTAGTAACTTTGTATTCATATCAAAAATAATATTTTTTTGTAAAAAACAATTCGATTTGAAGTAAAGATTCTACCCAATAAGTCGAATTTTAACACAAAAAACTTTAAATCTTTTAATAAATCCGAATCAGCAATTATAAATAAAAATACGAATGCAATATCAAGGCGTACTGACAAAAATGCAAACTGAACTTGGAAGCCCAATCCAATATTATTTGGTCTTTGAAGATAGTTTCTTAAATGTTAATCAATTATTAGATAAAGAAATTGAAATCAATTTTGTAGGCTGTCAATGCTTAAATTGTGGTAAAAAGAAAAAATATACCGACAAGGTTTTTGTTACGAGTGTTTTTATTCAAGTCCTGCTGTTGGAGATTGGATTATGAGACCAGAATTAAGCACGGCGCATTTAGGAATTGCAGATAGAGATTTAGAATATGAATCAAAAGCGCAATTGCAACCGCATATTGTATATTTGGCTTCGGCATGCGAAATAAAAGTTGGTGTAACTCGCAAATCGCAAGTTCCAACTCGTTGGATCGATCAAGGTGCTTCTCAAGCTATTGCAATTGTTGAGGTTCCAAATCGATATCTAGCAGGAATTACAGAGGTCGCTCTAAAAGATCATTATACAGACAAAACCAACTGGAGAAAAATGTTGCAGAACTCTGTTCAAAGTTTTGATTTAATTGCAGAAAAAGCGAAGATTGAAAGTCTGATTCCAGCAGAAGTTAAAGATTATTTTTATGCACAAAAAAATGATGTTTACGAGCTTCAATATCCTGTTTTGAGTTATCCAGCAAAGGTGAACAGTTTGAATTTAGATAAGACACCTTCTTTCAGCGGAAAATTAACTGGAATTAAAGGTCAATATTTATTATTTGAAAACGGAACTGTCTTTAATATTCGAGGATCAGAAGGTTATGTGGTTACAATAAACGTCTAGATTTATTGGGAGGTCGTCGATGTTTTTAGTGTAACTATCTAGTTATTTGTTGATTACAGAATAATTTATCGTAATTTTATATCGCTTCCAAAAGCAAAAAATGTAAATATTGATACATTTGGTTACAATTTTGTAACAAATGCTTATTGGAAGAATTTATTTTTAGAAAATAAAAGAGACTAGATTTGAGTCTGTCACTTTTTCTAAAATTTAATTAAGATTTTATAATTCGTAAATTATTCCATAAATGAGTGTTTTAAGCAAAATAAATGTACATAGGCGTAGCATAATGCGCAACCTGACTAAGAATGTTGGAAAAACAAATATGCAGAACGATTTTATTTTGGTTGATAAAAGCGAAATTAAAAGAGTTCTTATTTGTAGGCCAAATGGAAGGTTAGGAAACCTTTTATTAATTACACCGCTTGTTCAGGAAGTGTCCGAAATGTTTCCAAATTGTAAAATTGATTTATTTGTAAAAGGAACATTAGCTCCTATTATTTTTGAAAAATACGATACTGTCGACAAAATAATCCATTTGCCTAAAAAACCATTTAAAAGCTTGATTGCCTATTCAAAGGTTTGGATTTCGTTAAAAAAAACTCCCTATGATCTAGCGATTAATGTAGATCAAAACTCTTCTTCAGGCCGATTAGCGGTTCAGTTCTCAAATGCCAAATACAAGTTTTTCGGAGATTCAAATGATGAAATCGCAGAGAAAAAAAGTGATTTTGAACATATTGCAAAGTATCCTGTTTATAATTTTCGAAATTATTTGGCAAAATTGAGATTGCCAACAAGTAGTAATAAAATAATTGCTCCTTTAGATCTTAAATTAACAGCTTCTGAAATTTCAGAAGGAAGAAAAATATTAGGAGAACTAACAAATAACGACAAAAGAACAATCTGCATTTTTACCTACGCAACAGGTGCAAAATGCCTTTCAGAAGAGTGGTGGGAAAAGTTCTATTCTCAACTTACCGCAGAATATAAAAACTACAATATTATTGAGATTTTACCTGTAGAAAATGTATCTCAAATCGGATTTAAAGCTCCGACATTTTATAGTAAAGATATCCGAGAAATAGGATCTGTTATTGCAAATGCCGATTTGTTTATTGGGGCCGATAGCGGAATTATGCATTTATCAAGCGCAGTGCATACACCAACAATTGGGCTATTTTCGGTATCTAATTTGAAAAAATATGAACCTTATGATAATTGTAGTGTTGGAATAGATGTTAATCTGTACACGAAAAAAGAATATATAAAAACGATAAATTCAATTTTGAGTAGCGGTACCTTAAATATTTATTCGAGAGCAATATAGAAACAAAAAAAATCCTGTTCGAAAGAACAGGATTTTTTTTGTTTCTAAGTTTCTAAGTTTTTTTCTTAGAGAAACTCAGAAACTTAGCATCTTAGTATCTTAGCATCTTTCTAAGGATTCTTCTTCTTAAACAATCCATTCAACAAATCACTTGCTTTTTTAGTCACTTCTTGAGTTTTTTGCTCTTTTTCAGTTTTAGCGACTTGAGTTGTATCTTTTGCTTTTGTGTTTTTGTTGATTAAATCTGTAAGCGCTGATGTTCCTTTTTGAGTAAGTTTTTCTTTTTGCTGATTAACCAATTGTGTAGTCAAATTGCTTACGGCAGTTTTCATATCGGTACTGATTTTCGGATTTGAAAAATTGCCAGTCAAAGAAGCATTGATTGGTATATTATCTAGTTTTGCAAGCATCTGCAGGAGATAATTTCGCAATTAAATTGTTGGCTTCGGTTCCTAAATATTTAGCAGGAACGTCAAATTTAATCGTATAATTCATTGTTTGGTCAAAACCGTGAGTTCCGCCAATTGTAGCTTTAATGTCTTGATATTTAATATCAAATGGTTTTACATTTACTTTTCCATTCTCAAAAGACAATGCCATTTTCAAATCGTTTAGATTCAATTTGTTTAAATCTAAGAACTTAACATTTGAAGTAAGCGAATTTAAAACTGTAGAGTTTTTAGCATTTACAGTAGTTGATAATAATTGGCCTAATAAATCTCCTGATATTGATTTTAAATCTGGAGTCAATTCTTTGGCGTCCAAATTACCATTTAATTTAATAGTCGAATTTAATTTACCGTTAATGATTCCTGCAATTGGAGCTATCTTTTTCATCATATCCAATTGAGTAAAAGTTTGTGCAATATCAACTTGATTGAATCCTAAATTCATATCAAAAGTTGGCACTTTTTCTTTTGTAGAAACAGCTCCGTTAAGTCCAATTGACCCGCCGAAGATATTTGTTTTAAAGTTTTCAAGAGTGGCTTTTTCGTCTTTAATAATCAATCTTCCAGCAACATCTTGAAGTTTTAAGTTGTCGTATAAAACAGTTGTAGCTTTTGCATTTAATGTACAATTTAAGAAAGCCGGAATCTTCATTGCGTCAGCAGGTTTTGCTTCTGTTTTTGCAGTTGCAGGTTCGCCAGAAGTCATAAAGTCATCAACAGACAATTGTTTAGAACTCATATTAAAGTTTCCTTTAAGTTCTTGTTTTTTAAACATAAAACCATAGAAATTCTCTAAAACCCCATTAATGCTGATATCACTTTTTCCAGTTGTAGCATCAAATTGTTTTAAGTTGATCTTACTCGGATTAAATTCAACCAAAGCCGTGCTGATGTTCATCGATTTGTTGTTTTCGTCGGTATATTTAAATCCTGACAAACTCATTGTACCAGCATTTTTGATATTTTGATATTCGCTTTTTTCTACAGAAGCCATATCAAAGTTTGTTGTAACGTCAGCTTTTAAAATACCCGCTAAAGGTTTATCCATTTTAATTGGATATGCTTTAGAAAGATTTGCTAAGTTGATTGTTCCTTTTAAAGCTGCGTCAACAATTGGATTTACAGTTATGTTTTTGATATTCGCTTTAGCGTTAAAAACATCTTGATCAATTCTAAAAGACAACTTATCTAGATTGACATAAGTATCATTTAAGATTCCAGTTTCGTTGATGATTTTGGTATCAATTACAATATTTTGAACCGATTTTGGAAGATTAGGATATTGGAAAGAAGAATTGTTTGAAGCGATTTCGATATTAAATTTAGGAACCGTAGTGTCTGTCAATTCACCTTTTGCAAAACCATTTACAGTAAAATCTCCAGTCGTTTTTACACCTTCTAAGCTAGATGCATAAGCCGAAGGAATTAAACCTAAGAAATTGGTAAACGATGAAGTAGGGGTTTTAAATTTCAAATCATAAATCTGCGCTTTTTCAGCCATTTGAATAAATCCGTCAAACTCTAAAGGCAATTGATTGATAAGAGTCTTGTTTTCTTTAAAAGTATATTTGCTTTTTTCTAAATCAATTCCAAGAACAGCGTCTAAAGTTAGTTTTACATTTTTCATGTAATTCATTTTATCCATGTCCAATGAAACTTTTGCAGAAGATTTTGTTGTTAAATCTAATTTTGAATTGGTAAAATCTCCAGTTCCTTCGTGGTTTAAACTGTCAATAACCATTCTAATTTTAGAACCTTGATCGATATATCTAAAAGTAAAATTCTCGATTTTATAATTCTGAATTTTTAATGCAAGTGGTTTGCTTGCTTCGTCTTTCGTTTCTTCTTTTTTGTCTTTTAAGGCAATATCGAAGTTTCCTATGCCATCTTTATTGAATATAATGTTTATTAATCCGTTTGTTGAACTAATTCCCTGAATGCTTAAAGGTTCATCTTTTCCTTTAAAAAGTTCTTTCACGCTCATTTTTAAATTTAGTTGTCCTAAAGAAACCAGCGTGTCGCCTTCAAAAGGAGCTTTGTTGATAATAACTAATTTCTCGATTCCAACTGTTGCGTTAGGGAAATTCTTGAATAAACTTAAATCTGCATCTGTAAAACTTACTTTAGCATCAACACTTTCATTGATGGCTTCAACGATTTTAGCCTTGATTTGATCTTTAAATAAAAACGGAATGGCAAATAATGCAAGCAACAAATACCACAATGACTATGGCACTTATTTTTAAAACTTTTTTTAGCATATAAATAGATTTGAGGGTTTAACGTGTTAAAATCGACTCTTGCAAAAATAGTTTTTTTTACTAGAGTTTGAAGATAAAGTTTTCTTAATTACGTAAGAATTTTATTAAAATTTTCATATAAAAAAATCCGTTAAGAACTATTTTCAAAACGGATTTTTTAGGGTGTTTATTTTATTATTTCTGAATAAATGAAACTATTTTTTCGACTAGGATTTCAGAAATAGGAAGTGTTTCATTATTGTAACTGGCTAAATTATCTTCCTGATTGCCATCAATGATTTTCATAATATGATTCATCTTGTCAATTATCTGTAGATCTGCATTTTTATTAGCTTGTTTTAAATTTTCTGCATCTTTTACAGCAATCTGCATGTCATTATTTCCTTGCAGGATTAAAACTGGAATAGTAAGCTTTTGTATTTCGGTCTGCGGATTGTATTTAAACCAAGAAATCAAATAAGGCTGAATGCTTGGTCTGAAAAGAGAATTAAGCATAGGATCTACTTTTTTAACTTCAAATCCGTTTTTTAAACTATCAATAATAGGGAAGGTCAAGTCATTAAGTGGTTTCATTGACTTGGCGCCAATTTGAGTTTTTAAGATTTGATCTGCAGGTTCGCCTGCGCCTGCAATAGAAACAAACTTATCTGCTTTTGTACTGGCCACCATTCCAATCAAAGAGCCTTCACTGTGACCGATTATAATTACTTTAGAAAAACGTTTGTCCTGTTTTAAATAATTAATCCAGCTTTTGGCATCTTGAATATAATTTTCAAAAACCAGACTGCTTTCAGATCCGCCAGCTGCTTTGCTTTCTCCAATAGCTCTTTTATCATATCGCAATGATGCAATTCCGTTTTTAGCCAAAGCTTCTGCCAGCATTTTTAACGAGTTGTTTTTCATCATCGGATTGTTCCCGTTTCTATCCGTTGGACCAGAACCGCAATAATTAAAGCAACCGGAAATTTTTTGGTCAAATCTGGAGTTGTCAGCGTACCAAAAATCTGATCGTTGTTAATCTTTAATATTGCTGGTGTTTCCTTAAACGTGGTTTCTTTTTTGTCTTGAGCGTTTATGAAACTCCAAAACAAAACCGTCAAAAAAAGAATTATTTTATTCATCTTAATTCAATTAATAAATATTGATTCCGTAAGGCAGTATCGCTTGCACTCCTTTTTGTTTTTGAAATTTCTTAACCTGCTCTAGAAGTAGGTAATTTTCTTCTCCAATTTCTTCTTTTATAAAAGCTTCTTTAGATTTTGCAAAAGGTAGATTTCCTAGCAAATCGTTAAGTGTTTTTTCATATTCAGGATAATTTTGAGTGCTATATTTTTTTAGTTTAGCAATTTTAGTCGCTTCAGCAATCGCGTCATTTAATCCGCCAATTTTATCAACTAAACCAATTTTTAAAGCTTCGGTTCCAGACCAAACTCTACCTTGAGCAATTGAATCAACTTGTGAAAAAGTCATTTTACGTCCTTCTGCAACATGAGTAACAAACGTGTTGTAGATTTTTTCGACTCCTTCTAAAGTAAAAGCTTTAAATTTCTCGTCTACAGGCAAGAACGGACTATAGTTTGCGGCGTTTTCATGAGTTTTAACCTGCTCAGAATTGATTCCTAATTTATTAGCCAACGGACTAAAATTTGGCAACATTCCAAAAACTCCAATAGATCCTGTAATAGTATTGTTTTCAGCAAATATTTTATTGGCGTTGCAAGCAATATAATAACCGCCAGAGGCAGCATAGTTACCCATAGAAACGACAACTGGTTTTACTTTTTTTGTAACTTCAATTTCTCTCCAAATTAAATCAGAAGTAAGAGCACTTCCGCCTGGGCTGTCAATTCTAAGAACGATAGCTTTAATGTCATCATTTTTTCTGGCTTCTTGCAAAGAACGTCTCATAGAGCCTTCTCCAATTGTGTTTACATCTCCTTCGCCACTTCCGATTTCGCCTTGAGCGTAAATAATCGCAATTTGATCGCTTGAAGCATTATCTAAAGCTGTTGCTAAATGATTTTGAGTATAATCTGAGATTGAAATTTTATTGTAATCTTCATCTTTATCTACTTTCAGCGCTTTTCTAATGGCATCGTGATAAACATCTTCGTAAGCAACAATATCTACTAAATGCTGTTCTTTTGCCATTTCTGGAGTTCTAGCCAAAAGTCCGTTTGCAATTTCGTTTAGTTTAGGTAACGGAATATTTCTGCTTTTTGAAATATCAGCAGATACGGTTGTCCAAATTGAGTTTAAAAGTGCCGTTATCTGTTCTCTGTTGGCATCGCTCATTTTATTATCTAAGAAAGGCTCAACTGCACTTTTGTATTTTCCGTGACGAATCACTTCCATATGTATTCCAGATTTATCTTGGAAATCTTTGAAAAACATAACTTCAGAAGAAAGACCTTTAAAGTCTAAATCTCCGGCAGGATTTATATAAATAGTATTGGCAACAGAAGTTAAATAATATTCTTTCTGCGAATAAGTATTGGCGTAAGCCCAAACAAATTTACCTGATTTTTTGAAGCTTTCTAAAGCGTTTCTTAAATCTTTATATTGCGCAAGACCAAGTGAAGATTCATCATTTAAAATCGAAATTCCTTTAATGTTGTCGTCTGTTTTTGCTGCTTCAATAGCATTGATTACATCGGTCAAACCTATGCTTTTTTTGTCTGAAAAGACACTTACCCAAGGATCTTTGTATTTTCCTGCGTAATCGTTTTTAATTTCTTTTAAATTGAATTCAATAACCGAATCCGATTTAACAGAAACACTGTCGTCTCCGCCAAAAACAACTCCGATAAAGATTGCTCCAAAAAAGAAGAGCATGATAAAAATAAAAATACCGATAACTGTGGCAATTACATTTCCTAAAAACTTCATATGTATATTTTTTTAATAAGTAGCAAAAAACGTCAAAACGTTACAAAAGAGACATCTAAATTTCTGATTGGATTTGAGACGTCGTTTCACAAATATATTGGTTAATTCTAAAATAGTTTTAGTTAATTTGCATTAATTATGAAATTACAGCATCAAGTCGTTTTATCGATAGGCAGCAACCAAGGCAGCAGACTAGAAAACATTCAGAATTGTATTGATTTGATACATCAAAATGTGGGGACTGTTATTGAGGTTTCTAAACTTTATGAAACTCCTGCATGGGGTTTTGAGAGTGATGCTTTTTATAATTGTGCGCTTCTTTTGCATACCAATTCATCTGCGCAAAAAATATTAAATCAAATTTTAAAAGTCGAAAAAGAATTAGGAAGAATCCGCTTAAATCAAGAAGGGTATCAGTCTAGAATTATTGATGTTGATTTAATTGCTTTTGATGATGAAATAATAGATACAGAAAAACTTCAGGTTCCGCATCCGCTAATGCAAAACAGAAATTTTGTTTTACTTCCGATGCAAGATTTAAAGTTAGATTGGAGGCATCCAATTTTGCAAAAAACAATTCCTGAGTTGATTGCAATTACTCCAGATGAAAGTGTTTGTACAGTGGTGCAAAAGTTGAAAAGCCCGATTGATAAAATTCCTTTAAATCAATTCAATTATGTTGCTTTTGAAGGAAATATTGGAGCAGGAAAAACTACTTTGGTGCATAAAATTGCAGAAGATTTTAACGGAAAAACAGTTTTAGAACGATTTGCAGACAATCCGTTTTTGCCAAAGTTTTACAAAGACCAAAACCGATATGCATTTCCGTTGGAAATGTCTTTTTTAGCCGACCGCTATCAGCAATTAGCCGATGATTTGGCGCAATTTGATTTATTTAAAGATTTTATAGTTGCTGATTATCATATTTTTAAATCGCTGATTTTTGCCAAAATAACGCTTGCAGAAGATGAATATCGTTTGTATAGAAATCTATTCGACATTATTTACAAAGAAATGCCAAAGCCAGATTTGTATGTTTATTTGTATCAGAATACGGAAAGATTGTCGCAAAACATTAAAAAACGCGGACGTATTTATGAGCAGAATATAGAAGCAACATATTTAGAAAAAATCAATAACGGTTATCTCGAATACATAAAATCTCAAACCGATTTAAATGTTTTAATAATTGATGTTTCTAATCGCGATTTTGTAAAAAAACACGAAGATTACCTTTATATACTGAATGAAATTAAAAAGAAATTGGATTAAATGTGTCAATCAGAAAATTTGATAATTAGAAAATTCCAAAAACAATTCTCTAATTATCAAATTGATATATTCTCTCATTAAAAACTATCTTTTCAGAGTAAAATGCCCTCTTAAAACTGGCATTGAATCATCTACTTTTAAAGCATACCAATAATCTGAAGCAGGAAGTGGAATTTGATTTAAAGTACCATCCCAACTCATTTTAAAACGGCTTAATTGTGCGACTAGTTTTCCATAACGGTCAAAAATAGTAACTACTGCTTGAGGATAATTTTCCATTCCGGTTACTTCCCAAACATCGTTGTACGTATCGTTGTTTGGTGTAAAAAATAGAGGAAATACAAGTACTACAAATTGTTTAGTAGTTCCTCCACATCCGCTTTTTCTCTAGCATAAGCCGTCTGAAGTCCGCCAGGAACATCATAAAAGATAGTTGAATCTTGAAAATTTACACCATCTACAGAATATTCAAAATAGTCTTCGGCTTTTACAGGATAAATAATAGCTCTAGTTCCTTCAACATCAACACGTGCAATCTGCGGAACTTTATGTTCTTCTACTGTGATTGTTTTTGTACTCGTGCAATTTTCTGGAGACGGACTTGTTACAGCAACAGTGTATTTTCCGCTGGTATTGACACTGATAGTTTGAGTTGTAGCGCCATTTGACCATAAATAATTCATTCCAGAAATTCCAGCATCTAATGTTATGGATTGAAATTGGCACAAAGGCAAAGTTTCATCAGAAACAGCTGGAGGAGTATAAATCTCAATATTTATTGGAATCCTAGTCGTATTTATACAAGTACCGTTTGATGCTTCAGCATAATAAGTTGTGTTTGATGAAATTTTTGGAGTTGTAAAAGCGGTACCCATATAAAGACTCGTTCCTCCAGTTGCGGCATCGTACCAGTTTATAGATCCAACATTTGAAGTTGCTTTAATGGTTAAAGAACCTGGACCGCAATTAGTGTAAGTATCTTGCTCTGCAATAGGATCTGAGGGAGTTGCATTTACAGTTGCTTTTACCGATTTACGATTTGATTCGCAGCCAGCATCAACATAATATGTTGTAGTTGTACTTAATGTCGGAGTAGTGTAGGTGGAACCTGTTGCTAATAAATTTCCGCCAACCGCAGCATCAAACCATCTGATTGTTGCTCCAGCACTTGCAGTTGCATTAAAGGTAAAACTTCCAGAATCACAAACAGGAGTTGGATCAATGGCTGGTGTTGCAACAGGAATTGTGATTTTAGTGCTGGTTGCAATCTCTAATGGAGCTTCTCCTGGCATTCCGCCATATTCTACAATATATCCTTTTGGTTGATAAGCATCACCAGGTGTAAGTGAACCAGTATTTGATAAATCATTCCAAGAGCCTCGTATTCCAACGCCAGGTTGAGTGATGTGCGCATAATCTTCATCACCTTGGTTGTTTGGTTCTCCTGTGTTCCAGAAAGCAAAATTTGGTGTAGAGCCGTTTGCGTTTCCATTCCAAAAAATAGTTCCTGCTTCAGGACCTGTAACCCATTTCCAAACACCTTCTGTTTCAGCATCACTTCCTCCAATCCATCCAGTTCCAGAAGCTTGTTCACCAATTAATTTAGCTTCATCTGCAGATAAAATAGTTGCTAAATATCCTTTAAGACCATAATAAGTACGAGCTGCTGCTGCATCTCGTGCCGCCGTCCATGTAATGGCAATATTTGGAACATATTCGTAATAATGTTGTGTAGACGGTAAATAATTTGCCTTGCCCATTGTTATAGAAAATGTTCTAATTCCAGAAGCTGTCGCAGAAGAATTTGTGAAAACTACATCTTTTATAGCATCAACATAATCAGAATATAAAACATCTGCTCCCGTCGGACTTGATAATGTTAGTTTTCCTGCCACGGCATCCCAGCTTGTGATAATAGTTGGGTGCGAGGTAGGATTTGAAAGTTCTAGTTTGTCAAAACCGCTTGAATATCCTGAAGAAACTTGAATGTAGATGGCTTCAGTTCCTGTTTCTAAAGGGTCATGAGTTATCGTGACATCTGTTACAATTTTTATAGTACCCTGTGGACAGTACAATTGGTCGCCAGTGGCTTTGATTACTGGCGGAGCAATAGCAGAAAATTTACTGCAATCGCTAGAATAACTAGCCGTAGCATCTTTGTAAGTAGACCATCTGGCATTAGAATAGGTTGCATCGTCTACCTGAATGCACTCAAGACTTGGGTTGGAAACAAAACTTAAATTGTAAAGAGAGGTATTGTTTCCATTTTTTAAATTTAAAGAAGTTAATGAATTGTTATAGCAAATAACGGATACTAACTTAGGGTTTTTAGAAACATCTAAAGAAGTTAGTAAGGTATTGGAGCAATATAATTGTATAAGTTTAGGGTTTTTGGAAACATTAATTTCAGGAACATCTGTTGAGCTAAATTGTAATATCTCTAATGCTCCATTGTTCGTAACATCTAGATTTGATATATGATTGTTGGCAATTTGTAAATTGTTTAAACTTAAATGTTTGGCTACGTCAATACTCGTTAGTTGATTGTTTCCGGCATCTATAGCGTATAATTGAAGATTTTTAGAAATATCGAGGACACTTACCTTATTGGTGTTTAAAGTTAAAGATTTTAATATGGTATTATTGCTGATATCTAAACTTGTAATTTCATTGACATCGCACATAATGCCTTGGATAATTGTATTTTGGCTTACATCGAGACTGCTTAATTTATTGAAACTGCACGATAGTACATCCAATTTTATGTTTTTACTAATATTAAGATTTGTTAGTTGATTGTAGTTACAGACTAAATTGATTAATGCTATATTGTTAGAAAGATCTATATCTGTTAATTTGTTTCTGTCGAAATTTAAAACTTCTAAAGCTGTATTTTGAGTTACATCTAGATCTTTAAAATTATTGCTGCCGCAATCAAGAATCCTTAAAAGTTTATTGTTAGAAACATTTATGCTGTTTAATTTATTGCCAACAATATGCAATTCGGTTAGATTGATGTTTTTTGATACATCAAGATTTGTTAGATTATTGTAATAGCAACTTAAGTACTTGAGTTTTGTGTTTTTGGTAATATTTAAAGAACTGATTTTGTTGTTCCTATTAGGATCATTGTTAATTACCCCCAAGTCCAAGCTTTCTAAATTTGTAAAGTATTCAATTCCTGTTAAATCTAGAATATTTTTTCCTCGAAGCTCTAATGTTTTTAAATTTATAATGTTTGCAGTCAGGACTTGACCGTCAATAGCTCCGCTATCAATATTTAAATCGATTAAAGCTTGTTCAAAATTAGAGTCAGGAATGGAAGTATATTGTTGTGCAGAACCAATAAAATTGGACAGCAGTAAAATGAATAAAAAAGATATTTTTAGAGAGTAATTATTTTTCATTTTATAAAAGTATCACTTTTATAATAATAAAAAAATATATTTACATTTCTAACAATTTAAAGCTTAAAAATATTGTAAAATCACATTTTTTTAATAAAAACAGGAAAGGATTTTATTAAGGCCAGTTTATTTTTTGAAACAAATCCCAAACCACAATTCCGGCACTTACAGAAATATTAAGAGAGTGTTTTGTTCCTAATTGTGGAATCTCAATACATCCGTCACAGATTGCGACAGCTTCTTGAGAAACGCCATAAACTTCATTTCCGAAAACTAAGGCGTATTTCTGATCTTTTTTAATTTTAAAATCTTGAAGAAAGACAGCACTTTCAACTTGTTCGATAGCCATTGTTAATACATTTTCTTTCTTTAAGTTTTCGATAACTTCCAGAACACTTTCGTGATGTTCCCAAGCAACAGTTTCAGTCGCGCCAAGAGCAGTTTTATGAATTTCTTTATTTGGAGGAGTTGCTGTAATACCGCAAAGAATTATTTTTTCAATCAAAAACGCATCAGCAGTTCTAAAAACAGAACCAATATTATGCAGACTTCGAATATCGTCTAAAACTAATATTAAAGGGGTTTTCTCCGATTTTTTAAAATCTTCAATTGATTTACGGTCTAGTTCGCTGTTTTCGAGTTTTCTCATTGTTTTTAAATTGTAGTCATAAAAAAAGCTTCCAAAGATAAGGAAGCTTTTTGATTATTTTAAATGTTTCTCAGATTAGCTTTTTACTGGATCTGGTAAAACTGTACCTTTAATAGTAAGGATTTTTGTTGGTTGCCCTTCTGCGTTAGAAGTTACAGTTACAGTTTTTGTAAAAGCACCAACTCTGTCAGTAGCGTATTTTACACCAATAACACCTTTAGCTCCTGGAGCGATTGGTTCTTTTGGAGTAGTTGGAACAGTACATCCACAAGATCCTTGAGTGTTAGTGATAATTAATGGTTTTGTACCATTGTTAACAAAAACGAATTCACGTTTTCCATCAGCATTGTGTGCGATAGTTCCGTAATCAATAGTTTCTGTTTCGAAAAGCATTCCAGCTCCTTCAACTTTAGCAACTTTCTCAGCTTTAGCTTTTTTAGTTGTTTGTGCATTAGTAGCTGTGATACCAGCTACAGCTAACATAGCGAATAAGATTATTTTTTTCATCTTTAAGGGTCTTTTTTTTAAATGATAAACAAAGCTATATAAAATTCTTAAATCACAACCTAAAAATATCTTAAATTATTTTAATTTTTGAAGCTTTCGATATACCGCTAAAAAAGCATAAATTCGCTGTCTTAATTTTTTCATTTAAAATATAATAATTTGGCGACTAAAGAAAAAGTGGTGAAAGAAACACCTTTAATGAAACAGTACAACGAGATCAAGGCTAAATATCCTGATGCATGTCTGCTTTTCAGAGTAGGAGATTTTTATGAAACCTTTGGAGAAGACGCCATTAGAGCTTCTAAAATTTTAGGGATAACCTTAACTAAAAGAGGAGCTGGATCTGATACAGAAACAGCATTAGCAGGGTTTCCACATCATTCTGTAAATACGTATTTGCCAAAATTGGTAAAAGCTGGGCTTCGTGTAGCAATCTGTGATCAGTTGGAAGATCCTAAAATGACAAAAACTATTGTAAAAAGAGGTGTAACGGAACTTGTAACTCCAGGAGTTTCTTTAAACGATGAGGTTTTACAGTCAAAATCAAATAACTTTTTAGCATCTGTTTACTTTGCGAATAAAAATATCGGAATTTCTTTTTTAGATGTTTCAACAGGAGAATTTTTAACGGCTCAAGGAAATGCAGAATACATCGATAAATTATTGCAAAACTTTAATCCGAGTGAGGTTTTAGTGCCAAAGAATAATAAAGGCGATTTTAAAACTGCTTTTGGAGAAGATTTTCATAGCTTTTATTTAGAAGATTGGATCTATAAAGAAGATTATGCATTAGAAACCTTAACAAAGCATTTTCAGACAAATTCCTTAAAAGGATTTGGAATTGAAGAATTGAAAGAAGGAATTATTGCTTCTGGTGCCATTTTGTACTATTTATCAGAAACGCAAGCATAATCGTGTGCAAGCATATTACAGCGATTCAGCGTATAGCAGAAGATGCGTATGTTTGGATGGATCGTTTTACCATTCGAAATCTAGAATTATATCACAGTTATAATCCAAATGCAGTTACGCTTTTGGATGTTATCGATAAAACGCTTTCTCCAATGGGAGGACGTTTATTAAAACGTTGGTTAGCATTGCCGTTAAAAGATGCTAATAAAGTTAAAAGCCGTCATGAGGTTGTGGCGTATTTAAAATCGAATTCTGAAATCCTTCATAATATCCAATATCAAATCAAGCAGATTTCAGATTTAGAGCGTTTAATTTCTAAAATTGCTCGCAGGAAAAGTTTCTCCTCGCGAAATCGTGTATTTAAAGGAATCTTTGGATGCTATTATTCCAATTAAAACTCTAGCGTTAGAAAGTCCGCAGGAAGCGGTAAAAGTTATTGGAGATAGTTTGCATGCTTGCGATTTGCTTCGTGAAAAAATTAAGACTACACTAAATCAAGATGCTCCAGTTGCCATTTCGAAAGGAAATGCTATTGCGAGCGGAATAAATGAGGAACTGGATGAGCTTCGTGCAATTTCAACTTCAGGAAAAGAATTTTTAGAAGGAATTGAAAAAGAGAATCTGAAAGAACTGGAATTTCGTCATTGAAAATTTCTTTTAATAATGTTTTCGGATATTATATCGAAGTTAGAAACACACATAAAGATAAAGTTCCAGAAGAATGGATTCGTAAACAGACTTTGGTAAATGCGGAACGGTATATTACCGAAGAACTAAAAGAATACGAAACTAAAATCTTAGGAGCTGAAGAGAAAATCTATAAAATAGAAAGCGAGCTTTTCGAACAATTGGTAGCTTGGATTTCTACCTATATCAAACCAGTTCAAATGAACGCGTATTTGGTTGCGCAATTGGATTGTTTGTGTTCGTTTACGCAAATGGCTGTCGAAAATCAATATGTGCGACCTGAAATCGATGATACATTCGAATTGGATATCAAAAACGGAAGACATCCTGTAATTGAAAAACAATTGCCGGTTGGAACGCCGTATATCGCCAATGATGTTTTCTTAGATAGAGAAACGCAACAAATTATTATGATTACTGGGCCAAATATGTCGGGTAAATCGGCGATTTTAAGACAAACGGCTTTGATTGTACTTTTGGCTCAAATGGGGAGTTTTGTTCCTGCTGATAGTGTTAGAATGGGAATTGTAGACAAGATTTTTACCAGAGTAGGAGCTTCAGATAATATTTCGATGGGAGAATCTACTTTTATGGTAGAAATGAACGAAACAGCTTCTATTTTGAATAACTTATCAGATAGAAGTTTGGTATTGTTAGATGAGATTGGAAGAGGAACAAGTACTTATGACGGAATCTCGATTGCTTGGGCAATTGCCGAATTCTTGCACGAACATCCAGGAAGAGCTAAAACGCTTTTTGCAACACATTATCATGAGCTGAATGAAATGACAGAATCGATGCCGAGAATCCAAAATTTCAATGTGGCAGTAAAAGAGCTTAAGGATACTGTTTTATTTGTTAGAAAACTGGTTAAAGGAGGAAGCGCACATAGTTTTGGAATTCATGTGGCAAAAATGGCTGGAATGCCTCAGCTTGTTATTTCAAAAGCACAAAAGCTTTTAAAGAAATTAGAAAAGAATCATTCAAGCGATGCTTTGAACGGAATAAAATCGGCAAATGAAGAAATGCAGATGAGTTTCTTTAATCTGGATGATCCTTTGTTGGAAGAGATAAAAGAAGAAATTTTAAATCTCGATATTAATGCAATTACACCAGTAGAAGCGCTGATGAAATTGAATGAGATTAAAAGAATGCTGGTAAAGAAATAAATTTTAAAATTTTTTCAAATTTAAACTTTAGGTTATCAGAACGTTATAAAATAAGTGGATTTTTTTTTGAAAAAACGCTTGTGTAATTGAATAAATGTCCTAAATTTGCACTCGCAATACGAAACAAAACAAGTGTTGCGGTTCTTAATAAATTTGAAAATGCGAAAATAGCTCAGTTGGTAGAGCGCGACCTTGCCAAGGTCGAGGTCGCGGGTTCGAGCCCCGTTTTTCGCTCTAAAACCATACAATGCTCGGATGGTGAAATTGGTAGACACGCTGGACTTAAAATCCAGTGAACAGCAATGTTCGTGCGGGTTCAAGTCCCGCTCTGAGTACTAAAGCCTCTTCTTTTGAAGAGGCTTTTTTTATTTGCAGACTTGCAGAAAATAAATTTACGCAGTAAATTTATTAGAATCTCAGAATCTCAGAATCTCAGAATCTCAGAATCTCAGAATCTCAGAATCTCAGAATCTCAGAATCTCAGAATCTCAGAATCTCAGAATCTCAGAATCTCAGAATCTCAGAATCTCAGAATCTCAGAATCTCAGAATCTCAGAATCTCAGAATCTCAGAATCTCAGAATCTCAGAATCTCAGAATCTCAGAATCTCAGAATCTCAGAATCTCAGAATCTTAGAATCTCAGAATCTCAGAATCTCAGAATCTCAGAATCTCAGAATCTCAGAATCTCAGAATCTCAGAATCTCAGAATCTCAGAAAAAAAATCAACAATCTAAAATCTAAAATTTATAAATGGGTGCTTTTGTAATTAGCAAGCGGTTTAATGATGAATATAAGTTTACGTTTACTTCTCGAAAAGGGAAGGTGATCTTTACGAGTTTGAGTTACGAATTAAGATTTGAATGTGAAGAGGATATTGAGAAGTTTAAAGCGAATATAGAGCTTGCGAAATTCTTGAAGTTTAAAGGTTCTGGAGGGAAGTATTTTTTTAAATTGATGTTGGGTGAGGTTCATTTTGCTACAAGTCGAAAATACAGCACGGAATTGCTTTTGCAGAAAGGGATAAAAGAAATTGTAACATATTCTTCTAAGTCGGAAATTTTGGATTTTTCTTCGAGTGAGTCGATTTTTGGTGATGAGGAGGTTGAAGAAGAAATAGAAGAGGCGGCTGAATAAATAATAAAAAAAAGCGTTCACAATTTATGAACGCTTTTTTTTATTGCTTGTAATTAATGGAAAAATTAATCACAAAAAAAACCATCTAAAAGATGGTTTTAAAATCGTTAGAACTTAGGTTCTAATTATTTTTTTACTTCTTCTACTTTAGCAAGAAGCAGAATCAACTTTAGCAGACAGCAGAATCAACAGTTGCAGCAGCAGAATCAACAACAGCAGCAGCTGAATCAACAGCAACAGCAGTAGAATCTACAGCAGGAGCTTCAGCAGCAGCGTCAGCTTTTTTACAAGATACAACAGTTAATACAGCAACAACAGCTAAACTTAAAAATACTTTTTTCATCTTACTTTATTATAAAAGGTTAATTATTAATTCGTGGCAAAGATATAAATTTTTTAATATGTAAAATATTTTTTCACTTTTTTTTAAAATATTTTCCTTACTCACGTTTATCTTATTTATCAAAGAATATGCCAAAACTACAAAATTTTCTTAAATTATCTAATTTATAGGCTAAATAATTTTTTGTTGAATATTCTTTATAAAAATGGGCTATTTTATTTCTCTGATTAATGGTTTTTCTGATTTTTTAAGACTATTAATTTAGGTTTTCAAATGTAAAAAGCGGTCTTAATTGTGTTGTTTTTCTAAATTTAACACTTTTTATTGGTGCAAAAGGCTATACAACTAGTTTTATGATAGTCTCGGTTGCGCCTTTGTTGGTTTGAATGAATGATCTAGAGATTTCGCTTTTTTCTTCTAGAAAGTTTTTGTCCTTTAATAAATTATCAAAAATTTCTTTTAGTTCCGAACTTGTTGATATTGGTATGCAACCTCCAATTTTGACTAAGGCGATAGCTTCTGCAAAATTTGAATAATTAGGGCCAATTACGATTGGCATTCCAAAAGTTGCTGGTTCAAGAATGTTGTGTATTCCAGGATTTCCAAATCCGCCACCTACATATGCAATCGTTCCGTAACTATAAATCTTGGTTAAGATTCCGACAATGTCGATTATAAAAACATTGTAGCCGGATAGGTCTTTGTTTTCTTTTTCTGAAAATAAAATTGTCGACTTTGTAATTTTTGATTGAAGATCTGTAATCTGATCTGGCTTTATATTGTGCGGGGCAATTATGAATTTTACATTTTCTGGCGCCTGATTGATGTATTCGGCTAGCAAAGCTTCATCTTTTGGCCATGAGCTTCCAATAACAATTGTCTGCTTGTTGTTTTTGAAGTTTTCTATATAATCCAAACGATTGTCTCTTTCTAAAATAGCATTTACACGATCAAAACGGGTATCGCCAGAAACAATTACATTTTTAAAACCTAAACTTTCGACTTTTTCTTTCGATTTTTCATTTTGAACAAAGAAATAAGTAAAAGCTTTTAAGGCATTTCTGTAAAATCCGCCATACCATTTAAAGAACATTTGATTGTCTCTAAAAATTCCTGAAATCAAATAAGTTGGAGTTTTATGGTCTTCAAGTTCTTTTAGGTAATTAAGCCAAAATTCATATTTAATAAAGAATGCTTTTTCTGGATGAACAAGCTTGATGAATTTTTTTGCGTTGCTTTTAGTGTCCAATGGGAGGTAAATGGTAACGTCGGCAACTGTATTATTTTTACGCACTTCGTATCCAGATGGTGAAAAAAAGGTTACAATAATTTTATGGGAAGGATATTTCTCTTTGATTTTTTCTATAACAGGAAGTCCTTGCTCGTACTCTCCTAAAGAAGCAGAATGAAACCAAATCGTTTTGTCTTCTGGTTGTATTTTTTCTTTTAGTGTGCTAAAAACACTTTTTCGGCCTTCTACAAAAAGCTTAATTTTCGGACTAAACAAGGATATGATTCTTAAGAAAAATCCTGCGATATGTATGGCTAGATTGTATAAAAAAAGCATGTAATTTTTTTTGCGACTAAATTACATTTCTTTCGACTATTTTCATTGGTTTGAAGCTATTAATAACTATTTTTGTTCTTCCTTTTAGAGATTTCTGTCCGAAAACAGTGTCTTTAATTTTTTTAAATACATTCAAAATGAAAAAAATACAAATGGTTGACTTAAAGAGTCAATACGAAAAAATAAAATCTACTGTAGACGCTTCAATTCAAGAAGTTTTAGATACAAATACTTATATCAACGGACCTTTAGTTCATCAATTTCAAAAGAATCTTGAAGATTATTTAGGGGCAAAACACGTTATTCCTTGTGCTAACGGTACAGATGCGTTGCAGATTGCCATGATGGGATTAGATCTGAAGCCAGGAGACGAAGTTATTACTGCCGATTTTACTTTTGCAGCAACTGTTGAGGTTATTGCATTGTTGCAATTAACTCCAGTTTTGGTTGATGTTGATTTGCATAACATGAACATCGATATCGAAGCAGTTAAAAAAGCAATTACACCAAAAACAAAAGCGATTGTTCCGGTTCATTTATTTGGACGTGCAGCTAATATGGATGCAATTATGGAAATTGCGACTGAACATAATTTATATGTAATCGAAGATAACGCACAAGCAATAGGTGCAGATTATATTTCTAAATCTGGATCAAAAGTAAAAGTAGGTACAATTGGCCACGTTGCGGCAACTTCATTCTTTCCTTCTAAAAACTTAGGTTGTTATGGAGATGGAGGAGCGATTTTTACAAATGATGATAAATTGGCGCATATTATTCGTGGAATCGTAAATCACGGAATGTATGAGCGTTACCACCACGATGTTGTGGGTGTAAATTCTCGTTTGGATAGTATTCAAGCAGGGGTTTTAAATGCTAAATTACCGTTGTTAGATGAGTATAATGCGAGCACGTCGTTTAGCGGCAACAAAATACAATGCGGCTTTTGCTGGAAATGCAAAAATTATCACTCCAGATTTTGATGCAAACGAGAATGATCACGTTTTTCATCAATACGTTTTAAGAATTTTAGACGCAGACAGAAATGCTTTAATGCGAGCATTTATTAGATAAAGGAATTCCGTGCGCAATTTATTATCCAATTCCATTGCATTCTCAAAAAGCATATTTAGATCCTCGTTATAAAGAAGAGCAATTTCCAGTTACAAACCAATTAGTACAGGAAGTAATTGCTTTGCCAATGCACACAGAACTTGACGACGAACAAATTAAATTTATTACCGATTCTGTTTTAGAATTTTTAAATAAATAAAGATGAGAAAAGGTAGTCTTTTAATTTTAATGATTCTTCTTCAGTTTTCGGTTTTGGCTCAAAAAACGAATTCTAAAGAAGAGAATGCCGTTAGCAGTCAAATCGAAATTTTGCGTCAGGCAATGATTGATGCTGATGGAGCGAAATTGAAAGCGCTAACTTCGGACAAATTAAATTATGTTCACTCAAATGGTAATTTTCAAAACCAAGCTGAATTTATAGAAGGAATCGTAAGTGGAAAATCTGATTTTGTTTCGATCGATTTTCAGAACCAAACTATAACTATTCAAAATGATGTTGCCATAGTTCGACATGTTTTATCGGCTCATACCAAAGACGATGGAATAGATCGAGATATTAAAATAGGAATAATGCTCGTTTGGCAGAAACAAAAAGGCAAATGGGTTTTAATTGCTAGACAAGCTTATAAATTAACTACATAAAACAACCACAAAAAAATGAAAGTATTAGTAACAGGAGGATTAGGTTTTATCGGTTCTCACACCGTAGTCGAATTACAAAATGAAGGCTTCGAGGTAGTGATCATTGATAATCTTTCTAATTCTTCAGAAGATGTTTTAAAAGGAATTACTGCGATTACAGGAAAAACGCCTTTATTCGAGAAAATTGATTTAAGAGAGAAAAGTGCCGTTCGGGATTTTTTTAAAAAACATAATGATGTTACTGGTGCCATTCATTTTGCCGCTTCAAAAGCAGTTGGCGAAAGTGTTGAACAGCCTTTATTGTATTATGAAAATAACATTAGCAGTTTAGTTTATCTTTTACAAGAATTACAGCAAAAACCTGAAGCGAGTTTTATTTTCAGCTCTTCTTGTACGGTTTACGGTCAAGCCGAAAAAATGCCAATTACAGAAGATGCTCCGGTTCAGGCAGCAATGTCTCCGTACGGAAACACAAAACAGATTGGAGAAGAAATTATTACAGATACAGCTAAAGTTACCAATATCAGCGCTATTTTATTGCGTTACTTTAATCCAGTAGGAGCACACGAATCTGTTGAAATTGGAGAATTACCATTAGGAGTTCCGCAAAATTTGGTTCCGTTTATTACACAAACTGGAGTAGGATTGCGTCAGGAATTATCGGTTTTCGGAAATGATTACCCAACACCAGACGGAACTGCTGTTCGTGATTACATTCACGTCGTAGATTTAGCAAAAGCACACGTAATTGCTTTACAACGTTTGTTAAACAAAAAGAACTTGGCAAAAGTAGAAACTTTCAATTTAGGAACAGGAAAAGGAAGTTCTGTTTTAGAAGTCATTCATAGTTTTGAAAAAGTTAGCGGTAAAAAATTGCCTTACAAGATGATGCCTCGTCGTGAAGGTGATATTACTGAAGCTTATGCAAATACAGATAAGGCAAATAATGTCTTAGGATGGAAGGCTGAACTAAGTTTAGACGAAGCAATGGCAAGTGCTTGGAAATGGGAACAAAAAGTGAGGAATAAATAGTTTTTTAAATAAAATTATAAATTTTTAAGATCCCAAATTATAGCAATATAGTTTGGGATTTTTTTTAACGGGCATTTTATGAAACAGAATTTAGATTATAAATTAATTATAGCCCTTGCAGCCGTTGGAATTGTTTGGGGTACAACATTTTTAGGAATTAAGGTAGCAGTTGAAACGATTCCGCCTTGGTTTGTAACTTCAATTCGTCAGGGACTGGCAGGATTGATTATGATGACGATTTTATTATTCAAAAAAGAATTAGAATGGATTGGTTGGGAGAATTTCAAGCAACAGCTTATTGCTTCGGTTTTAATGCTTGTGATTGCAAATGGTTTTACAACAATTGCAGAGCAGAATATCCCAAGCGGACTAGCATCGGTCATAAATGCGCTGACTCCAATTCTTATTTTCTTGGGTAGTATTATGTTTGGATTGCAAAAAATGAGTTTAAAGGGATTTACTGGAGTGATTATTGGTTTTTCTGGTGTAGTTTTTATTTTTAAAGATGGACTTGTATCGTTTTTAGATGCCAATTACAGAACAGGAATGATGTTTATGGGATTTGCAATTTTGGCTTGGGCAGCAGGGACAATTTATACCAAAACGCATGCTAATAAATCGAAGAATATAACTCTTAATTTATTTTATCAATTTACAATCGCATCTTGCATTCAGTTAGTTTTGGCTTCGATTTTTTCGCCAAATCCTGACTTTAGTTCGTGGAGTTCAAGAAGTATTTTTGCGGCTTTGTATTTGTCAATCTTTGGATCTGTGATTGCTTTCTTCTGTTATAATTATGCTTTAAAACATGTTACAGCAGTTCAAGTTTCTATTTTGTCCTATATCAATACTATAATTGCGGTTTTCTTGGGCTGGTTGCTTTTGGATGAAATAATTACAATTGATTTTATTATTGCTACAGCTCTTATTATTCTTGGGGTTTTTATTGTAAATTACAAAAAGAAGGAAAAGAAAGCTGTATAAATTTTGATTCAATTTATTTTGTAAATTTGTAAGATTAAAATGTAGGAATGATGAGTTCGGATAAAGAAAATAAAAAGAATAACAAGGTCGAAGAACCAAGAGTAGAATACGAAGTTCAAAAAACTAAACTTAAGGGAATAGATCCTGAAACTTTTGATTTTGATGCTGAATTTGCAAAAGGATTAACACCGGAGGAGTTTAAAGCTGAAATGTCTAAAAGAATAAAAGCTTATCCTTGGAAAAAATAATTTTTGAAAATAGCGTTCTAGAATATTTTGATAATTTAGTTTTTGTTCTTTTTGAAAAAGAGTATTTCGGGTTCGTTGAGTCAGCCCAAATTTATATCAACAAAATAGTAGATTATATTAAATCAAATATATCAACCTTTCCACACAGCAAAACTCCAGATTCTCTCCGTTATCTAGGTTCAAATTATATTTTCTATAAAACTAGCTCAAGAACAACTTGGTATATATTTTTTGAAAAGAGTAATCAAAACTACCTGATTACTGGAATTCTAAATAATTATAGCGAAGAAGCAAAGGAATTATAAAATAAAATCCTCATAAACTTATCAAAGTATATGAGGATTTATTGTTTTATACAGTTAACCACTGAAAACTGTCAATAAGACTGAACACTTAAAAATTAAGCATTAGCAACGGCAGCTTCTTTGTCAATTTTATTAATCAAACCAGTTAATACTTTTCCAGGACCAACTTCAGTAAACAAAGTCGCGCCGTCAGCAATCATTTGCTGTACAGATTGTGTCCATCTTACAGGAGCAGTCAATTGAATAATTAAGTTCTTTTTAATTTCGTTCGCATCAGAAACTGCATTTGCAGTTACGTTTTGATACACTGGGCAAATTGGAGTAGAGAAAGTAGTTGCTTCAATTGCGGCAGACCAATTCTTCTCTTGCTGGTTCCATCATTGGAGAGTGGAAAGCACCTCCAACAGGTAAAATTAAAGCACGTTTTGCTCCGGCAGCTTTCATTGCTTCGCAAGCTTTTTCAACAGCAGTAGTTTCACCAGAAATTACCAATTGACCTGGGCAGTTATAGTTAGCAAGCAACCACAACACCATCGATAGAAGCGCAAACTTCTTCAACAACATTATCAGCTAAACCTAAAACAGCGACCATTGTAGATGGAGTGATTTCGCATGCTTTTTGCATAGCCAAAGCACGTTGAGAAACCAATTTAAGTCCATCTTCAAAAGACAAAGTTCCGTTTGCTACCAAAGCAGAAAATTCTCCTAAAGAGTGTCCTGCAACCATTTCCGGTTTGAAATTTTCTAAAGTTTTGGCTAAAATAACAGAGTGTAAAAATACAGCTGGCTGTGTTACTTTAGTTTCTTTTAGTTCTTCGGCAGTGCCTTCAAACATGATATCTGTAATTCTGAAACCTAATATTTCATTAGCTTTTTCGAATAATTCTTTGGCTAAAGCCGAATTTTCATAAAGGTCTTTACCCATTCCTGTGAATTGTGCACCTTGACCTGGAAATACGTATGCTTTCATTTGTCTAATTTGTTTTTTATTTTTTTTGAAATTGAAAATTAGCTTCAATTGAAAGGCAAAAATAATACTTTTTTATTTCGTATAATCCTTAAACATGTAAATCCATGCTAATCTGGAAAATCGGAGATTGAAAGAAGTTAATAAAGTAATCACAACAGCAATAATGGGAATGATTCTTAAATCGAAATTTTTCTCGAAGAAAAACTGAGCAATACAATAAGTGGCAATTCCTTGAGCAACTGTTAATCCGTAGTTTACATACATTGCTCCAAAGAAATAACCAGGTTCTTTTTGGAATTTATAATTGCAATGACTGCAGTATTCATTCATTTTTGGTAAACCAAAATTAAAGAAAATGTTTTTGTCTGTAAAAACTTTTCCTTTATGACAAATAGGACATTCGTTGCTTAAAATATGAGTTAATGCGCTTGACATGACTTTGTTGTTTTTTGTTTATACAAAGGTAATTCAGAGGTTTATAAAAGTCTTTTTTATATCTTCGCTTATTGTAGCACAATAAAGACATTTTTTATGAAACGATATCCGATTTATAGTGTTCAGAATTTTAGCTGTAACGATATTCACCGTGATTTTTATGTCAATACTTTTACAGAACATTTAAAGAATCACAGTTTTGTCGAAGAACCGCATAGGCATGATTCGTATTTAATGGTTTTTTTTACGAAAGGTTCTGGATTGCATGAAGTCGATTTTGACCAGTTCGAAATCAAAAGAGGAAGCCTTTTTGTGCTACAGCCAGGACAAATGCATCATTGGAATTTGTCTGAAGATATCGAAGGTTTTGTTATTATCTTTTCTCAGGAATTGTATAATTTGTATTTCGGACAAAAAAAGATCAATGATTATAATTTTTATCATTCCATTCATAATCGACCAGAAATGGTTTTTGAAGAAAATGAAATCCCAAAAATCCTTCCATATTTCGATTTGCTGATTCAGGAAAACAATCAAAATAGTAAACATCAATTAGATAAATTGTTGAATTTGTTAGATTGTATTCATATTGAAGTCGCTCGAAAATACAATGAAACTTATTCGCATCAAGCGCATTCCTACAATATCAAAATTAATGCATTTGAATCCATTTTAGAAGAATATTTCAGAACCCAAAAGTTGCCATCGTTTTATGCAGACAAGCTAAATATAACGTTGAAACATTTAAACAGAATTTGCAACGAAATCCTTGAAAAAACAGCTACAGAAGTAATCACGGATCGAGTAATTCTAGAAATAAAAAGAATGCTGATCGATAAGCAATTAGCGGTAAACGAGGTAGCATTTAAAGTAGGTTACGAAGATTACTCGTATTTCTCTAGATTTTTCAAAAAACAAACAGGAATGTCGCCAACAGAATTTAGAAACACAGTACGATGAATTTTAAGGTCTGCCACGAATTGCACGAATTTCTACGAATTATTTTTTAGCCACAGATTAAAAAGATTATTTGGATTTCTAATCTGTGGAAATCCTTTAAATCTGTGGCAAAATTTCGGCTTTGAGAGAAAAAGTTTGGGGAAATTCGTGTAATTCGTGGCAAACAAAAAGCCCTGCAAAATGCAGAGCTTCAATAACCAACCAATTAAATCCGAGAATGCTTAATTAGGCTTGTTTTACAAATTGTAATTCAATGTTCAAACGAACTTCTTCTCCAACTAAAACACCACCTGTTTCAAGAGCTGAGTTCCAGTTTAAACCCCAATCTTTACGATTAATTTTTCCTTCTATGCTTAAACCTACTTTTGTATTTCCCCAAGGATCAGTCATGATTCCACTAAATTCAACTGGGAATTTTACTGTTTTAGAAACACCTTTAATGTTTAAATCTCCAGTTAATTCAAATTCACCATCATTGATTTTTTTGAAAGAAGAAGATTTGAAAGTTAATTTTGGATGATTTTCAGCATCAAAGAAATCACCGCTTCTTAAATGTCCGTCGCGATCTGCGTTTGCAGTATCTACTGAAGCGATATCAGCAGAAAAACTGAAATCTGCATTATCAAAACTATCTCCTTCTGTGATTGCAGAAGCTTCATAAGCTCCAAATTTTCCTGAAACATTTGTAAACATCATGTGTTTAACTTTAAAACCAATTTCTGAGTGAGTTGGGTCAATTGACCATTTTGTAGTTGCCATAATTTTATTTTTTTAAATATTTTAAATAATTAATTTCATTTTGATAGGACAAAGTTACGGTGACAGTTGTCCTAGAGCACTTAATCTAGATTAAGAAATAAAAAAGATGATGTGTTTTTGTCGCAGATTACAGGGAGTAAAAAAAAAAACATGTTGCCACGCATTGCTCTAATTACCACGAAATAAATTGAATCAAAATTTGTGAAAATTTGTGCAATTTGTGGCAAAAAAAAATCACTTTAATCTGTGTAATCTGTGGCAAAAAACTATGCAAAAAGCTTAGGTTTTATTATTCATATAAAATGTCAACGCTCCCGACGGACATTTATTAACTGTTGAAATTATTTTCTCAGTTGTAGATTTTTCTGGAGTAATCCAAGGTTTTTCTTTTGGACGAAAGACATCTGGATTGTTTTTGACACAATTTGTCGAATGAATACATTTTCCAGATTGCCATACAATCGTAACTTCTCCGTTTGTATATTCTTTAATGAGGTTATTTGGATTCATGGTTTAAAATTTTAAGGATGAATTTAATTTTAAAGTCAGACCAATTTTCTTATTTATAAAGTTAGTCTTTCTTTTTTAAAATTGAGCAAAAAAAGAAACGATAATAGTCTGATTTACAGATTTATTATCGTTTCAAGGTACAGGTATTAATTGTTTTTGTTTGAATTAATAATTCATTGGAATATCCATCAATAAAAATTCAGCATCTGTATTGGCTTTAATATTCAAAGTGTCAGTTCCTGAAATTCCTACCGCATCACGAGTATTTAATTCTTGACTGTTGATGGTAACATTTCCTTTTAAAATGAAAGCATAAACTCCGTTTCCTTCTTTTTTGATTTTATATTCTGTTGCAGTTCCTGCATCAAAATTTCCCATGTTGAACCAAGCGTCTTGGTGAATCCAAACTCCTTCATCGTCCGCATTTGGAGATAAAACTTGTGCCAATTTATTATGTCTGTCAGCAACATTTAAAGTAATTTGCTGGTAACGTGGCGTCACATTTCTTTTGTTTGGAAATAACCAAATCTGTAATAATTTAGTCTGCTGATCTGTGTTCGGGTTAAATTCACTATGCTGAATTCCAGTTCCGGCACTCATAACCTGAATGTCTCCG